>JAGGVO010000006.1 GCA_021157965.1 Candidatus Neomarinimicrobiota bacterium | reverse complement strand
TCAACCTCTCAACGTCTCAACCTCTCAACGTCTCAACGTCTCAACGTCTCAACGTCTCAACGTCTCAACCTCTCAACGTCTCAACGTCTCAACCTCTCAACGTCTCAACCTCTCAACGTCTCAACCTCTCAACGTCTCAACGTCTCAACCTCTCAACCTCTCAACGTCTCAACGTCTTAACGTCTCAACGTCATGCTTTCCACAATCCGTGAATGTTACACCATTCCAGAACTTCCACAATCTCGAAGCGGTTTACCGGAAACCAGGCCTGGGGTTTGTCCCCGGGTTTCAGGTATTTTCGCAGGCTCATATCCCCGGTACGGACTTCAATGTAATATATGTAGTGTTCTTCGGTCATGGGGTGGTCTTCGTTCTGGCCGATTTTTACCAAAACGCCGTCATCCTTTGTTTCCACATAGGGGACATGTTTTTCGTGTTTGGAATCTTCTGTTTTGGCTTCCAGTATTTTCATGGGGAACCCGTCGCATTCCGGCAGGTTCTCACTTCCATGAATCACTTCCACTAATGTTTTACTTTTTGGTGAATAGAGTAAGTCTCCTTGAACAGGCATTATTTCTCCTTTTTGCATTGATTATGTGTAAATCCTTATGTATCACATTCTCATTAAGAATCATTACCCACCGGTAATGACATCAAGCCTCAGAATCAACAGGGTTGAAAGACCGTTGCGCAAGTTGTCCGTCCAGCATCAACAATCCGTGTCCTTTCGATCCGATCATACGGACTTTCGTCAGCAGTTCATCCATAGATGCTTCTTCTTCAACCTGTTCTTCAATGAACCAGTTGAGAAAATTCCGTGTGGCATGATCATTTTCAGCAATGGCCAGATCCATCAGATCATTGATGGATTTTGTCACGAATTGTTCATGCTCATAGGCTTTTTTGAATATATCTTCGGCAGATTCAAAATCCTGAGGCGGTTTCTGAATGGTTTCCAGTTCAACCTTACCTCCCCGGTTTACCAGGTAATCATACATTTTCATGGCGTGAAAGCGTTCTTCCTGCACCTGGACCTTAAAAAAATTGGCAAAGCCGTCCAGTCCTTTATCATTGAACCAGGCAGCCATTCCAAGATAGTAGTATTCGGAATACAGCTCTTTGTTGATTTGTTCGTTCAAAGCTTTTTCCAGCTTTTTCGATATCATAGTTACTCCTTTCTGTTGTTTGTTTAGATATGATTTTTCCGGCCCCGGGAGGTTACAAGGAATTGCTTGTCCGTAACGGGAAAAGCCTTAAAATATCAGACCTGTTGAAACAGATGAAAAATAAGGATATGATGATGAAATTAATATCATGGAATGTTAATGGTTTGCGGGCTGTCCTGCGTAAAGGATTGCCCGATATTCTTCTTCAACTGGGCGGGGATATCGTATGTTTGCAGGAGACAAAAATTCAGGAAGATCAGCTTACCAACGAAATGTTGAACCCCGCAGGATATCCCTTTGCTTACTATCATTTTGCAGAACGGAAAGGCTACAGTGGTGTGGCTACTTATTCAAAAATTGAGCCTGAAGAGATCCGGCGTGGAATTGGAGATCGATGGAATGATCATGAAGGACGGGTTCTTTTGACCCGCTTCAAAAATTTTACACTGCTAAACATCTATTTTCCCAACGGACAAATGAATGACGAAAGACTCCGCTATAAACTGGATTTTTATGAAGAGGCTCTTCACTATTTTGAGTCACTGAGGAAGCAAGGGGAAAAACTCATTATCTGTGGAGATTACAATACGGCCCATCATCCCATAGATCTTGCCAGACCAAAAGAAAATGAGCAGACGTCAGGATTTTTACCCATTGAGCGGGCCTGGATGGATAAACTGGAAGATCATGGTTATGTGGATATCTTTCGTCTTTTTCATCCTGATGAACCGGACCGTTATTCCTGGTGGTCTTACCGGACAAATGCCCGTCCCCGGAATATCGGGTGGCGTATCGATTATTTCTATATTTCCCATGATCTCAAAGAGAATGTGAAAGATGCATTTATTCTGGATCAGGTCATGGGTTCGGATCATTGTCCTGTCGGAATTGATATTGAGTTCTGATCTTCTGAATGACCCCGAACTTCAGTCCGGAGAGAAGAGATTGGTAAATGCCGGGGAGGATGATTGAATAATATTAACATGTGTTATTATAACTAAATGAATGAGATTTATCTTGTTAGTCATTGCTGCTGACCAAAGAAGTGAAGAATGAAAATGTTGATTCTTTGTTTCATAGCACTAAACAAATTTATTTAATTATATAAAAAGCAATTTTATCAATTATGAGGTGTGGAGAATAGCGGGATCGAACCGCTGACCTCTTGAATGCCATTCAAGCGCTCTCCCAGCTGAGCTAATTCCCCATTTCGTCAAAAAGCCTGAAAATATAAATAGAACAAAATTGGCAGGCAAATGAATTTTCCGTAACTTCTGCTGAGATTTAATGGATGGAAATCAACAAGAAGGCATGGAAATGACGAAAGAAAGCCAGTCCACAGATACAAGGCAGGAACTTCCTGAAATGAGTTTTATGGATCACCTGACTGAACTGAGAAAACGGCTCTTTTACAGTATTCTGGCTATTGTTCTGACAGGTGTGGCCTGTTTTATCTATGCAAAAGAGATGATAGATTTTTTGATTCATCCGGCCCTTATGCTGAATCCCCCCATTCATCTGCAGGTCCTTAAAGTTCAGGGAATGTTTATCGTTCAGGTTCTTGTGGCCTTTGTCGGGGGCTTGATTCTGTCAATTCCCGTTCTGGTTTATCAGATCTGGGCTTTTGTGAAGCCGGGTTTATACAGGAAAGAACGTAAATGGGTAGGACTTTTAATCGTCATCACGTTTTTCTGTTTCATTGTCGGCTCTGCCATGGCCTATTACCTGATGCTTCCCCTGGCGCTCCGCTTTTTTATGAATATCAGTCAGCCTTATTCAGTTTCTCCAATCATTGCGATTGATTATTATATTCGCTTTGTTGTCATGCTCATGTTAAGTGTCGGTGTAGTGTTTGAATTACCTGTCCTGAGTTTTATTTTAGCCAAAATGGGTGTTTTACATGCCGGGTTTATGAAAAAAACCAGAAAATATGCACTCATTGTCATCTTTATTCTGGCTGCAATCCTGACCCCTCCCGACCCCTTTACTCAGATGCTGATGGCTGTCCCCCTGATAATCGTATACGAAATCAGTATCACAATTGTCCGCTTATCAGAAAAAAGTTCATCTTGAGTTTTTACCTTCATTTTTTTAATATTGCCCTTAAATTGAAAATAAATTGAAACCTATTTGACATATATGCATTAAAATATCAAATAAACGCAAAATGGAGGAGAAATGCGCAAATATCTGCTTGTCATGTTTGTTCTGGGATTTCTGATCGGATGCTCCAGCAAAGAAGTCATTGAAGAAGTGGAGACATCAGAACAAGCACAACAAGACACTGTTGTAGCTCAGGAAGAAGAAAAACCAGCGGAATCTGTTGTTGAAAAAGAAGTCGTAAAAGAAACAGAAACTGAAAAGGAAATTAAAACGGTTTCCGAGAAGGTCGTTGTTGAAAAGAAAGTAACTCCTGTTTCATTGCCTGATAGTGTGAATGTCATCTATATGACCCGTCCCGGTGATTATTTGACAAAAATTGCCCTGAATGAATACGGACGGGCATCTGTCTGGAGAATGATATGGAATTGGAATTATGAGAAAATCGGTGACAATCCGGATGTTATTTACCCCTATCAGGAATATGACCTGAAAAAACCACGGGAAGTTGCAAAACCGGTTAAATATGATTTCTATAATTATACGGTTGGAAAAGGAGAAACCCTGTGGAGCATTGCACAAAAAGAATATGGCAACAATTATGCCTGGGTTGTTATTCTCAGGGATAATTTCGATAAATTGGGTAATGATTATAATACGCTGGAACCGGGAACGGTTCTGCAGCTCAGAACGAAATTGTATTAATTGGAACTCCTTGAAAAAGAAAAGCCCCGGTTAACCGGGGCTTTTTTATTGGTAACCGTAATATTTTTACAAATTGATAATCAAATCTTCATGGGCCAACATTAACTCCAGTTTGGAATCGGGGTAATTGGCCCGCTTGTATTCAAATGCCCGTTTTAACATGGAGTATATCCTGTAATCATCATTATCCGGTTCGTGATGAAAGAGCGCCAGTTTTTTTACACCGCCGGAAATTGCAAAATCGATACCCTGCATTGCCGAACTGTGTCCCCAGTCTTCTTTGTGAAGGGCTTCTTCCATCGTATATTGCGCGTCATAAATGAGTAAATCGGTGTCTTTAATGAATGCTTTATGACGGATAATAAAATCATCCGTTAGATTTTTATATTCTGAATCTGTCGCATAAACAAAGGATTTACCTTTATGGGATATTTTATAACCGAATGAGTCCCCGGGATGATATTGCAGGATATTACTAACTGTCACATCTCCCAACTTGTAGTCGCTGTTTTTCTCCAGGGTGATAAATACTTTTTTGGAAGCCATGTGGTCCAGTGATATGGGAAAAAAGCGAAAATCCTGTTGATATTCAAGGCGTTCCTTAAAATTGGGGTGTGGACTGTAAAAAGTTATGGTGTTCTGTGGCAGAAAAGCCGGTTTGAAAAATGGGAAACCTATGATGTGATCCCAATGGGTGTGACTCATGAAAATATGAATATCCAGAGGGTTTCCATTCTGTTCATGTTCATTAATGTAATTCCCCAGTTTTACCAGTCCGCTGCCCATATCCAATATGATCAATTTGTTGTCGGTTCGAACCTCCAGGCAGGCTGTGTTGCCCCCTATAAGCATCCTTTCCGTAAATGGAAGTTCCTGTATGAATTTCTCCCTCAGAGATGCTGTGGATATATCCGCATTCGAAGCCTGTTCAAGTATTTTTCTTATTTTCTGAGTGTACTGCTGGTTCGATATCGGTGTCGGTAAAGAACCTCGAACTCCCCAAAAACGGACTTTCATAAACGTCTCCGAGTGAAAATTATTTGGTCTGGAAAACTATTGAATTTTTTTTAAATTTTGTGTGATGTATATCACGTTTATAACTTATTTCATGCTAAGTTTAATATACATGTTTCAATTTCATGAAATCAATTGAATAAGATAATTCTACTCATTTTATTGTCTATTGTTCTAAATTACCTTTTGAAAATCAGAGAGGAAGTATGAAGCGCTTGGTTTTTTTTCTCACTATCATATTAATTCTTGTTACTGCTTGTTCATCACAACAGGATAATACTGCATCAAAATTGGATATTATCCCATTTATCCGCGTGTATCATGGAGATTCTACAACTGTTTTATTGTCGGACCTGTTTTATGCCGATTCCTATGAGTCCATTGTTTTCAGGAGTAGCGAGGAATTCCGTGTCCGTTATGATACGGTGAATGCCAGTATTATTATCCATGCACTTGCACCTCAAAGATCTGTAGCCATCCTGCCTTTTACTTATAAAAACACAGAATATGTGATTCCTTTGAAAATTGAGTCCCGTATAAATAAAACATTTGTCTTCCGTCCGGAAAAAACGCCTGATATTATTACTGTTTTTGGATCATTCAATAATTGGAACCGAAATGAAATCATTATGGAAGATAATAATAACAATGGCATTTATACGGCCAATGTCAGTTTTGATCCGGGACGGTATGAATACAAATTTTATGTAGACGGACAGGAGTTTTTAGATCCGAACAATCCCGATTCCCTTCCCAACGGGTTGGGTGGTTTCAACTCGATTCTGTCGGTAGATCCGGCCTTTCCGGGCAAAGAACCCTTTATTTTTCCCGATAAAATCGGTCCCAGGGAAAACGGCAGGATTGATTTACATTATATCATTGAACGGGGGGATTTTCAGGATCCTCTCAATAAAACCCATATCATCGCCCTCTTTGATAACCATCGCATCTCCGAAAAAAATATCATGGTTCTCGATGATGCCAATAAAGTGATCGTCAGCCTCAGTCCGCGGGTTTTTTCCCTGGGCGGACTCCACCGTGTGCGGTGTGTGCTGGCAAATAGCCATGTAAGAAGCAATGTGGTTGAGTTCTATTTGAAGGATGGTAAGCCCCTTCCTTTGAAAAATGAAAAGCTGGTTTGGAATGATGCGATTATATATTCTCTTATGGTGGACCGGTTTTTCAACGGAGATCCGGATAATGATGATCCGGTGGAGCACCCCCAGCTGGCAGATCGCGCCAATTTTCAGGGAGGGGATTTAGCGGGGCTGATGGAAAAAATCGGGGATGGGTATTTTAACCGATTAGGGGTGAATACACTCTGGATTTCCCCAATTCAGGAGACAACGGATAAAGCTTTCCGGGAAACACCTGAACCCCATCACTGGTTTACCGGCTATCATGGTTACTGGCCGGTTCATCCCCGGAAAGTGGAACCCCGCTTCGGAACCAACGA
Source organism: Candidatus Neomarinimicrobiota bacterium (assembly GCA_021157965.1). Classification (NCBI taxonomy): domain Bacteria; kingdom Pseudomonadati; phylum Fidelibacterota; species Fidelibacterota bacterium. The sequence goes on along the minus strand of JAGGVO010000006.1, from coordinate 39,648 downwards.
ATTGCTGAAAGAACTGGTACAAAAAGCCCATAAAAACGGACTTTGGGTACTCGAAGATTTTGTATCCAATCATGTCCATCAGGAACATCCCTATTTTCAGGAGCACCGGGACTGGTTCGGTCAGCTCGAATTGCCCGATGGACGCCTGAATTTGCGCCTCTGGGATGAACAACGGCTCACAACCTGGTTCGAACCTTATATCCCAAGTTATGATTTTGAAAGATCACCGGAAGCACTGGAAACCGTAACCAACGATGCTCTCTGGTGGCTTGAAAACTATCAATTCGACGGGTTTCGTCATGATGCCGTCAAACACGTTCCCAATGAGTTCTGGCGTAAACTGACCTGTAAAATCCGTCAGAATTTTCCCTCCCGGGATCTTTACCAGATTGGTGAAACCTTTGGCGATTATGACCTGGTCAGCTCCTATGTAACGAACGGCCAATTGAATGCCCAGTTTAATTTCAATCTCTACTGGCCTGCACGCATGGCATTCGTTACCGATTCTTTCGATTTTAAAAATCTGGACAGGGATATGAAGCGAACCCTGGATTATTACGGTCAGCTGCATGTCATGGGAAATATGATGGACAGCCATGATCAACCACGCTTTGCAGCCTACGCAGACGGTGATCTCCGTTGGGATGAAAATGCAGCTGAAGCAGGATGGGAACGGAATATCCGGGTCGATCATCCCCGTACATACAAACTTATTAATCTGTATATGAACTACCTTCTGACGACCCCCGGGATTCCAATTATCTATTATGGTGATGAAATCGGCATGACCGGTGCTGCAGATCCCGATAACCGGCGGATGATGCGCTGGGGTAAAAATGTAAAAGAAGTGGAAAAAGAACTCCGCATGCAGATATCCCGCCTGATTGATATCCGGAATACACACTCAGCGCTCCGGTATGGAGTATTGTATACCGTAAAAGCCGATCCCGTTACTTACGCCTATATCCGCCGGGATTTACAGGAAACTCTCCTTGTCGTGAACTATCGCAGCGACTATGAAGGGATAATCACTATCGAACTACCTCCTCAACTTAATCTGCAGCAGGTCCAGTCTCTCTATGGTTCGGATCACATGACGATGGACGGTAATACATTAACAATCCGTTCACAACCCCTGCAGGGACATATTTTTTTACTGAAATGACATGACAAAAATTTTTGAAATTTCGAAGACCTTTCAATTTGACATGACACACCGGCTCTCTTTTCATCGGGGAAAATGCCGGCATCTGCATGGCCATACCTACACATTGGAAGTATTTGTCCGGGGGGTGCCGGATAAACATGGCTTTGTCATGGACTTTGGAGAATTGAAACACATCGTGAAGGAAGAGATCGTGGATGTGCTTGATCACAGCGTTGCCATCTATGAAAAGGATTCACTGCTGGTAGATTCTTTGTCCGGAAAATTCCGTTCCGTGATGCTTCCTTTTGAAACAACTGCCGAAAACCTGTGTGCCTGGATTGCCCAACGCCTTCAGGCCCGGAATTTGGATATTTCTAAAATCATCCTATGGGAAACACCAACAAGCAAAGCCGTGCTTACCCTGTAAACGAGATTTTTTCAAGCATTCAGGGAGAAGGTTTCTGGACAGGTTTGCCGGTTACGTTTATCCGTTTTGCAGGATGTAATCTGGCCTGTGATTTTTGTGATACAGATTATTCCCTGAAAGAAACCCTTACAGTTGATGAAATTCTAAAGCGACTGGAAAATTATCCGGCCAGGGTCGTTATTCTGACAGGTGGTGAACCCCTGATCCATCCGTTAATTCCACTGCTGAAAAGACTCCGATCATCTCATTTCAGCATTCATTTGGAAACAAACGGAACTTTTCCCGTGCCGGAAGGATTTTTTGATTGGGTTGCTGTCTCACCGAAAACAGATGATCCGGTCGTCAGGAAATGCAATGAATTAAGGGTTCTGCTGAAAAAAGGGGAGATCCCCCGTGATTTTGGCATCAGAGCAGATCACTATTTTGTCAGCCCCGTGAATCCTCCCTTAAACAATCTCCAAAAAATCGATCGTGAAAATTTCCGCTATTGTCTTGATTATGTCCTGCGTCACCCCAACTGGCGATTAAGTGTTCAACTTCATAAATATTTGGATATTCCATGAAAGCTCTTGTTCTTTTATCTGGTGGACAGGATTCGTCAACCTGTCTTTTTTGGTCACTCCGATACATGAATCAAACGGAGGCTGTTTTTTTCAATTACGAACAACGCCATAAAATTGAGAGGGAGTGTGCCCGACGTCTTTGTGAGGAAAACAACGTGCCCCTGCATATTCTGGATGTTCCCGCTTTTCAACAGATAGGGGGTACGGCCATGATTGAAGAAACGGACATTCAGATGACGGACAAAGGCATCCCCAATACGTTTGTCCCGGGACGGAATATGGTATTTCTCACACTGGCAGCATCCCTGGCATACAGACTCGGTTTCGATACTGTTATTGTGGGGGTCAATGATGAAGATTTTTCAGGATATCCTGATTGCCGGGCATCTTTTATTCAGATCATGGAATCAGCTCTCCGGGAAGGACTGGATTATCCCATCCGTATTACGGCCCCCCTTCAACATCTGTCTAAAAAAGAGATCTGGGCATTGTCCGACGAATTGGGAGTTTTACATACCATCGTGGAAAAAACCCATACCTGTTATCACGGGGATCATTCGACACGTCATCCCTGGGGTTTTGGATGCGGAACTTGCCCGGCCTGCCTGTTGCGGAAAACCGGTTTTGAAGCGTATCAACGGGCTCGCCATGAGAATTCTTGATTATGGACGGATGATAAAATTCTCTCATTCCTTGTTTGCCCTGCCCTTTGCTCTGGCTTCTTTTACTTTTGCCGTGGATACATTTTCGATACCCCCGGACGTATGGATGAGAAAACTAGTCTGGATTCTCTTTGCCATGGTTTCCGCCCGCAGCGCCGCAATGGGCTTCAACAGACTGGTAGACCGGCATCTGGATGCACTCAACCCCAGGACCCGCGAAAGAGAACTTCCTGCCGGATTGATTACTCCCAAAGCCGTTACTGTGTTTATTACAGCATCCTCCATATTCTTTCTTTTTTCCGCCGCTATGCTGAATAAGGTCTGTTTCTGGCTTGCTTTCCCGGTGCTAACCGTTTTGATGGGATACAGCATCCTGAAAAGGTACTGGGCGGGGACCCATTTTGTATTAGGACTTTCCCTCGGAATTGCTCCCTCGGGCGTCTGGTTGGCTGTTACCGGAGGATTAAATGTCGTCCCGATTTTGCTAAGTGCCGCCGTGGGTGTATGGACAGCCGGCTTTGACATTCTTTATGCCATTCAGGATGTGGATTTCGACAGACAATATAGAGTGCATTCCATCCCGGCGGATATGTCCATTGATAAGGCAATTGTGATCAGCCGGATCTGCCATGCATTCATGATGCTATTCCTGATGATTCTCCATCTTATTTATCCTGCAGGATGGATTTTGTGGACAGGTACTGGACTCATAAGCATATTCATCTTATACGAGCATGTTCTGGTTTATAAAAGTCATGATAATATTGATAAAGCTTTTTTTAATATGAATAGCATGATTTCCCTTATGTACTTTGGATTTGTCTTATTGGATTGTATTTTTCTGCCATGAAGAAAATTGGAAAAATCGTTCTGGCCGTGACCGGCGCCACAGGTGCTCCTCTGGCCGAACATCTTATCCGGCAACTTGCACCCCGGATATCGGAAGTCCATTTGATTTTTTCACCCATGGGGGAGAAGGTTTTTCGCCAGGAGACGGGAATGCCCGAAAACCTTTCACTCAATGACTATTTTTCTGAATTACATTCAATTCATATCTGGAATCCCGGTGATTTTTCCGCTCCCTTTGCCAGCGGTTCAGGGGTTGCCCATGCTATGGTGATTATTCCATGCTCCATGAAGACTCTGTCTGCCGTGGCAAACGGATATTCATATTCCCTCATAGAAAGAGCTGCCGATGTCATGCTGAAAGAACGGAGGACTCTCATACTCGTTCCCCGGGAAACGCCCATGAATTCTATTCACCTTCAAAATCTGTTACAGGCCGGAAAAGCAGGTGCCATTATCCTGCCGCCCGTTCCCGCTTTTTATACTTTTCCCAAAAGCCTGGAGGATTTCAAAGCCTATATCAGCGGTAAAATAATGGAAAGCCTGAAAATTCCCCATGAACTCTATCCCCGCTGGTCGGAAAATGTCGATGACAATCTCACCCGGTCCTGATAAGGATAAAATCAGGGCTCTTTTCAACTCTATTTCACCGGTTTATGATTTTCTCAATCGTTTTCTCAGTTTTGGGCTGGATTATGTCTGGCGCAAACGACTTATACATGGTATTGATCTTCAGGCAGATGAAAAAATACTGGATGCTGCCTGTGGGACCGGCGCTCTTTCCGGGCTATTACTCAAAAGATATCCTGACATGCCTTTTCAACTGACAGGTATTGATCTTTCCCCGGAAATGCTTCATATCGCCAGCTTACGCATCCGGGATATTCGTACACAGTTTCGTGAAGGAGACCTGGAGGCACTTCCCTTTGAAGATGAGACTTTTCATCATGTCATGGTGGCTTTTGGTGTGAGAAATCTTGAAAATCTCGTTTTGGGAATACAGGAAATGTACCGTGTACTTAAAAAGGAGGGAAGGCTGTATATCTTAGAATTTTCAGTTCCCCCCAAAGGCTTGTGGCACACCGTGTTTCGATTCTATTTTCACAACGTCTTACCGAGGATTGGGAAAAAGGTATCACGCCATCCCGGGGCTTATGCCTATCTGCCCGATTCGGTGGACCGATTCCCGTCACATAATTCATTTGAGCAACTTCTTCAAAACTGCGGTTTTACAGTATTCGACACCATTTCCATGACTGGAGGCGTGTGCCGCTTGTATCGTGCTAAAAAAGAACTTAAAGGTGTGTGAACAGTGATAACCCTTTTTCCCTTGTACGTTGATTTTTCCGGTTAAAAGCGTTACATTTTCATCTATTTATACAAGGAGAAAATATGCCAAATAAAGTATTACTTATGATCCTGGATGGTTATGGACTCCGGGAAGAAAAAGAGAACAATGCCACAAAACTTGCCAATACACCGAATTTAAACACTTTTTTTAAGGAAAGGCCCTGGACATCTCTCACGTGTAACGGGAAAGCCGTCGGACTCCCGGATGGTGTGATGGGTAATTCGGAAGTGGGGCATTTGAATATTGGTGCCGGCCGGATTGTCAAGCAGGACCTGATCCGCATTGACGAATCCTTTGAAAAAGAGACGTTCAGAGACAATCCCATCTACCGGAAATGTGTGAATGTTTGTAAATCCCGGACAAGTCGCTTTCATTTGATGGGACTTCTTTCCGATGCGGGAGTACATTCCCAGATTTACCACTTGAAAAATATCATGCTGGAGCTCAAAAAAGACGGTATCAAGGAAGTGTACGTCCATGCCCTGATGGATGGCAGGGATACACCGCCTAACAGTGGTGTGGATTATATCCGGGACCTCCTTGATTTCATGAAAGAACACAAAATCGGAAAACTATCTACCATTATCGGTCGTTATTACGGTATGGACCGGGATAAACGGTGGGACCGTATTGAAAAGGCTTACCGGATGCTGACAGAGGGGGTGGGTGAACATGTGGATGATCCCGTTGCCTACATGGAAAAGAAATATAAAGAGAAGATAACTGATGAATTTATGGATCCTGCTGTGGTTAAAAATCCCGGATATAATGGATTGATGATTCCGGGGGATACGGTATTGACCTTTAATTTCCGGGCGGACAGGATGCGTGAAATTGCCGTTGCTCTGAATGATCCTGATTTCAGGGAATTCCGGACACGCAAGTTGGGACTGAATTATGTTACCATGACCCGGTATCAGGCTGCATTCCCCTATCCCGTCCTTTTCGATAAGCAGAAACTGTCCAATATTTTCGGGGAGGTGGTAAGCCGTGCCGGGATGAAACAGCTCCGGATTGCGGAAACTGAAAAATATGCCCATGTCACTTATTTTTTTAATGGAGGAGAAGAAAAACGATTCGAAAATGAAGAACGTATTCTTGTCCCCTCTCCGAAAGTGGCAACCTACGATTTGAAACCGGAAATGAGCGCCCCCGAGGTCAGTGACAAGCTAATTGAAGCCATCAGAAACGATACATACGATGTCATCATTCTGAACTATGCCAATGGTGATATGGTTGGGCACACCGGTGTTCTTGAAGCAGCCGTAAAAGCCATGGAATACCTGGATACACGGATCGGAGAAATTGTCAAACTCTTTAATGAAAAGGGCGGGACCGTTTTTGTGACGGCCGACCATGGAAACTGTGAAGAGATGTGGGATGAAAAAAACGGACAACCACATACTCAGCATTCCATGAACAAAGTCCCCTTTATTATTGTAGAACCGAAGATCCGACCCCATACATTCAAAAAAGACGGGAAATTGGCGGATATTGCTCCGACAATGCTGAAATGGCTGGATATACCCAAACCCGTCGAGATGAATGGAGAATGTCTCGTTGATTGATCTGATCAGACACGTGGATTTTAAAGAAGCCGGAAAACGTTTCAGGAATCTCCGTATCGGTGTAATTGGTGATGTTATGCTGGATGTCTATCACGAAGGAAAAGTATCACGGATTTCTCCTGAAGCCCCGGTTCCTGTTGTTGATATCCGCTCATCAGTTGTTAAACCCGGTGGCGCTGCAAATGTATGCCGGAATATCCGGTCCCTGGGCGCATCCTGTTCTATTTTTGGTATCATGGGAGAGGATAACCAGGGAGAAGAATTAAAGGGTTTGTTTGGTGAAGATGATGTCAATACAGACGGATTGGTATCCGTATATGACCGGCCTACAACCACCAAGACACGTATACTGAGTGATGGGCAGCAGTTACTGCGGATGGATCATGAAGAAAAAAAATGGATTCATGAGGATATATGCCATGATTTGACCCGCAGGTTTCAGGACCAGGCAGATTCTCTGAATGCCGTGATTCTTCAGGATTATAACAAAGGCGTGTTATCCCCGGATTTGATCAAAAATGTGCTGCCTATATGTGAAAAACACAACGTTCCGGTTTTTGTTGACCCCAAATTTGAGAACTACCGGCTTTACAATCAGGTGTTTTTATTTAAACCAAACCGGAAAGAAGCGGAAGATCTGCTCCATCTCAAAATTAATTCACCGGATGATGCCTGTCTGGCAGCGCGGGAAATCCGAAAGATATTGAAAGCACAGAATATTCTCATCACACTGGGTGAAGACGGGATGGTCCTTCTGGAAGCATCTGATACCTGTTTGAAAATCCCAACCCGGGCCAGGAAAATTCATGATGTAACCGGCGCCGGAGATACTGTAATTTCCACGGTGGCCCTCTTTTCCGCTGCCGGGTATTCTCTCAGGGTCAGCACGGTGATGGCAAACCTTGCCGCCGGTAGAGTGTGTGAAGAGGTTGGCATTATTCCCATCACCCTTGAAGCTCTGAAAGAGATGAGTCATAATTTCCTTTAATCCATAAAAAATGTTCCCTTCCCTTTTCTGAAGAGGCTTTGATGAAACCCATACGTATCCTGACACTTCTCCTGCTGTGGAAGCTTATCACCCCACTCTATGCTGTAAGCCCCCATTATTCGGAAAAAATGACCAATTATCACTCCTTCCGATATTTATATTCTATGTCACAGTCTGATGATAGAACCTATTTTGCCTCTAATAACGGCGTTATCGTTTATTCTCATCTTTTCCATCAGTGGGAAAAACCCATGAACCGGCCAATGGGGCTTCCAGATACCGATATCAGGACCATATATTATCACCGGGCTACAGGTTATCTTTGGGCGGCTGTTAACCGGGATTTGTATGTCCTGTTTGGGGATGCAGCCTTTCAGTGGGAGAAAGTCGATTTTGATGGATATTGCAAACGCATCGGAAGTGCAGGGGACAGACTTTTTGCAGATACATACGATGGAATTGTAGAATTGGACCCCTACACAGGGGCCTTGATCAATACTATCAAAGAACCGGACTTAAAAATTAACTGGTCTGTCTCGGGTATTGAAATGGATTTGTATCAAGTCCAGTTTACAGGGGAATATTTTATTGATACAGACGGTTCAGTTGTGGGAAGCGCCTTCGTAAAATATCCCATTGCATTTTCTGTTTACGGAAATTCCCAAAATCTATGGATGGGAACGCTGGGAAACGGTCTTTACACAGGCGGCAGGACTGTGAGAATTGTTGAACATCAGCCCTATGGACTGTTGAACGACAATGTAACCCAGTGCCTTGTCAGTGGGGATCAGATTTATATCGGTCATGGTATTGATTATAACGGATTGGATGACCGGAACGGATGGACCGAGACTTGCAAAGCATTCCAGGAGTTTAAGTGGATTGATGATGATGAGGTCGCTGTATTGGGCAATCAGTCCGTCCGGGGATTTATGAAGTATCGCGATACCCTGCTGGTGATTACAGACCACTCAATTATTGTCTCCGGTCCCGGTGAGGATAATTTTCAAACCATCACACCCGGTGTGGGACTTATCAATACTGTTCACGAAGTGGTTCAACAGGGACATACCGGCTGGATTATTGCCGAGACCGGTGTCTTTGAGGTTGATTTGAAAGAGCTTTATATCCGCCCGATTCAGGATATTCCCTTTAAAATACAGACCGGATTACAGATAAATAACCACTTATATCTTGGATCATATTCCGGTATTATGGTATTTGAAGTAAGTGATTCTAATCATCTGGATTTCAAGAAAAATTTTATCAATATCCGCTATGGAGTAGCTCATTTAACGGAAAACGGTGAATATGTTTTTTGGAGTGATGATGTGTTTATTATGAAGGGCGACCCCCGGCTGGAATCTGTCCAAACATTGCCTGTCGCAGGCCTGAGAAGGGGAATACGGATTAGGGATATTGCCTGTGATACGTCGTATGTATGGGTTGGAACGAACCGGGGCCTCTACTCGTACAACCTGAAAACAGAACAAACTGAACATGTCACACGCGAGGAAGGCCTTTGCAGCAATAATATTCAAACGCTGGAAATATCTGGCAATATCTTATATATTGGGACAGACCGGGGGTTGACACGCTATGAAATATACAAGTAAAATATTGTTATTGATTGTCTTTGCAGGAGCCACGCTGTTACCTGCTCCGAAACGTGATGAAGATCCCATACGTTTTCAGGTGAACCACAGGATAAGACCTTCGGATAAAGCAGGATACGGACAGCTTGAAATGACGATCAAGATCCCCAATAAATCCATTCTCTTTAAAAAAAGCGGCGAAGTTTTTGAAGCACGCCTGGATGTGACTATCTCTATTCTGCACAATGGCAGGAAAATTGGCGGTGACACCTGGTTTGAAACCATTACCACGGATTCTTACGAGGAATCCATTGCATCCAATCAGTATACGGAATTGGAAAAAACCTATGATTTGGAAACAGAGGATATGAAGGTTGTAGTCTATGTGGCAGATATCTATACACAGCGGAAAGGCAGAAAGGAGTTTACGGCCGAATTATCCCTTTTAAAAGATATGGCATGGTCACTGGGTGAGGTGTTCCCGGCAGATGAACCCATTCACGTGGATAGTACTAAAAATCCGCCGGTAAGGTATATCCGTTTTATTTTTTCGGCTGCCGGCAAAGAAGAAAAAGAAAAATTTACTTTCCGGATTTTTGACAACGGAAAACAAATCCGTGAAGGATATTTTTTTGTAAACCTGAAAAAAAATCCCCGGGATTATGCCTTTCCCGTTTCAATTGATGAGCTGGGATACAAAGAGTATACCCTTGAATTGTCAACCATGATTGATGATGAAGAAATCAAGCGTTCCACCCGGTTCCAGATACGCTGGAAGGATATGTCCACCCTGATCCATGATCTTGACCTGGCCATACGGCAGATGCGCTATTTACGCATGACCAATTTTATTCAGGCCGACGAATACCAGAAAATGTTGAATGCAACCGGAGGTGAGCAGAAAGAGCTTTTTCTGAACTTTTGGAAACGGAATGATCCATCCCCCAATACCCGGAATAATGAGCTGATGAATGAATATTTTCACAGAATCGAGTTATCCAATCAACAATTTTCCGGATTCCTGGATGGGTGGGAAAGTGACCGCGGCATGATATACACGATTTTTGGTGAACCTGATGATGTGGAACAGCACACCTTTGATCTTTCAACAAAACCGTATATCATCTGGTATTATCATAACTTGAACAGACAATTTGTCTTTATGGATTATACCGGGTTTGGGGATTACCAGCTTACGGACCCCGTGTTTGATGTAACTTATTAAGTGGTTCTATGAACGTTGCCTCATTTTCCTACCAGGGAAATCATACAGCTTTCAAAGAGGATATCCTCTCTTTGACAGATATTGTCAATGCCTATTTTAAATCAAAAGTTACGGTTGATTTTTATTCAGATCAGAAAAAGCTCATTGATACTACAACATCACTTCTGACCGATGAATTTTTTCAAAAAACAGTCCGCACATATAAAGCTGTATTTGCTGACCAGATGAATGACAAGAGTGTTAAAAACAGCGGCCGGATTCGTGTCAGACTTTTTCACACCATGAATTATGATTTGGCGATACGTCCAGTGATCATGTATCATGAAAACACATCATCCCTGAAAGGTATTCAGGTTCCTGATGTCCGCCTTTACCTGTGCCGTGAAACGCGCCTGCGTTCCGTTAGCTTAAGCCGGGATACCCATTATGCCGGCAGGGATTTTGAAGTGATTTCCGATCAGAGTTTCTATCCCGTATCCTATATGGCGAAAGTTCTTTCATGCTTTCTCGAACTGGCAGAAAAAAAACATGCCGAGGATGTTGTAATGGTGCTACCCGTGGCCATTAAAAGCAGTATATTTAAAAAATGGGCTATACTTTTCGATGCATTGACGACTGAATCCCAGATGCCATCACTGATTCTCACTGTTCAGGAATTCTGGAAATCCTTTACTGAAACACCCAAAAAATTCCGGTGGATCTTTGCCCCGGATCCATTGGGTGACATGCTATTCTATTCCCTGAATATGCTTTTGAATAAAGGTTTCTTTTCCTGTTATGCCTTGATGACAGATGAGAATAAATTTTATGTCGAAAATATAACTGAATTTTATAAAGGTGTTCTGAATTATAGATCCCCGTTGAATGTGTATCATGCCCTGGCCATGTTGTATGATCTGCTGGATATGGTTATTCCGGCACGGGTACTGCGCAGGGGTATTTACGAGGCCATGGATAAAGGATGGCTGACACCTGAAATGGATGGTACCATGAGCAAATCGGCTGTATCGGGATTATACGCATCTTTTGTGGATCGTGAATTGTCCGAGAGCGTCGGGACCTAACTTTTAAGCAGACAGGAGTTTCTTCATGACAGAGAAAAAACGTCTTTTCCTGATTGATGGAATGGCGTTGGCATACAGAGCGCATTTTGCTTTTATTCGGAATCCCCTGCTGACCAGCGATGGAAGACATGTCAGTGCGGCTTATGGTTTTACAAAGTCGGTCCTTAAACTCATCAGGGATGAAAATCCTGATTTTCTGGCAGTTGTTTTCGATGCCAAGGAAAAGACATTCAGACATAAAAAATATCCTGAATACAAGGCTACCCGGGAAAAAATGCCCTTTGAAATGCGTCCCCAGATTTCCTGGATCCAGGACATTCTGGAAGCAATGAATATCCCCGTCTTAGTGAAATCCGGTTTTGAAGCCGATGATGTCATTGGTACACTTGCCGTGAAAGCACAGGAAAAGGGACTGGATGTTTATATGGTATCAGGGGACAAGGATTTTATGCAGCTGGTGAATGACCATATTTTTCTCTATTCGCCGGCCGTGGGAAAAAAGGATTTGGTGGTTTATACCAGGGATGAAGTGAAAAAAAAGTGGGGTGTTGGACCAGAGCGGATTGTTGATCTTCTTGCCTTGATGGGGGATTCGTCGGATAACGTTCCGGGTATTCCCGGAATTGGTGAAAAAACAGCCGTGAAGCTTATTAAAAAGTATGGTTCCTTTGATGATGTTCTGGAAAATGGACAGGAAGAAAGCAATGCCCGAATCCGGAAAGGGATTAAAGAAAACAGGGAATTAGGTCTGTTAAGCCGTGAACTGGTGACCATCAAAACGGATGTTCCGGCGGAATTGAATCTCAGTACTTTTCAGTTTACCGGTTTCAATGAAAACGCCCTGCGAAAAACACTTGAAAAACTTGAGTTTTATGCCCTGATCAACGAATTGCAACTGGGTGAATCTCATGAGCATGTGGAACAAAGCTACCGGATTCTGGATAACCGGACATCCCTGGATGATTTTTTTAAAAAATTATCCGGTGAAAAAGCTTTTGCTTTCGATACGGAAACTGATCATATCGATGCCAATCGGGCAAATCTGGTAGGTGTTTCCCTGAGTTATAAAACAGGACAGGCGGTGTACATTCCTTTAAAGTTTCTGAATAAGGAAAAAGAACTTTTTAACGCCCCGGATGATGTGGAATATGTCCTCAGCCAATTGAAACCTATTCTGGAAAATGAAAAAATTCTTAAAGTCGGTCATAATTTAAAATATGATTTGCTGGTCCTGAAAAAATATGGCGTGGAAGGGAAAGGACCCCTCTTTGATACCATGATTGCCGAATATCTTCTGAATCCCGATATGAATTCGTATAAGCTGGATTATTTATCACAGCGGTATCTGAATTACCAGATGCAACCTATAGAAGAACTCATTGGCGACAGAAAATCCAAACAAATTACGATGGACAAAGTTCCCCTTGATAAAGCGGGATTTTATGCCGCCGAGGATGCCGATATTACCTGGAAACTGTACGGGATCCTGAAGGAAAAAATTCATAAGGAAAAACTGGATAAAATCTATCATAACATTGAAATTCCCCTGCTCCCTGTCCTGACCCGCATGGAAGATAACGGGGTATATTTGGATGTGGATTTTTTAAAAACCATGCAGGGAGAGGTTCATGCCGAACTCTCAAAAATAACAGATAAAATATACGATCTGGCCGGAGAACGTTTCAACCTGAACTCTCCCAAACAGCTGGGATACATTCTTTTTGAAAAGTTGAAATATCCTGTTGTAAAGAAGACAAAAACCGGATATTCAACAGATGTTACGGTATTGGAAATCCTGAAAAAAGAGTATCCTATTGCGAATTATCTTTTGGAATACCGGACACTCAGCAAATTACAGTCCACCTATATTGAAACATTGCCGAAGCAGGTCAATCCGAGGACCGGCCGGGTACACACCTCATTTAACCAGACGGTAGCGGCGACGGGTCGTCTGAGCAGTACGGACCCGAATTTTCAGAATATCCCCATTCGAACATCTCTGGGACGGCGGATTCGAAAAGCTTTTGTCGCTCAGGAAAAAGGATGGAAGATTCTATCAGCGGATTATAGTCAGGTGGAATTACGGATCATGGCCCATTTATCGGGTGATGAAAAATTGATTCAGGCTTTTCTGGAGGATGCCGATGTCCATGCCCGCACGGCTGCCCTGGTTTTTGGTGTTTCGGAAAAAGATGTGACGGATGATATGCGACGAAAGGCAAAAGTTGTAAATTTCGGCATCATGTACGGAGCAGGCCCTTTTCGGATGTCCAATGAACTGAGTATGAGCCGTCAGGATGCGGCGGCCCTTATAAAAGCCTATTTTGATACTTATCCCGGTGTTGAAAAATATGTGGAAAATATCAAGAAAGAGGCGGCGGAAACGGGATTGGTCCGCACCCTTATGGGGCGGTACCGGCAGGTGCCGGATATCCGAAGTGAAAACCGGAATCTTCGGGAAGCCGCCGAAAGAATGGCTATTAATATGCCTGTCCAGGGAACGGCTGCAGACCTGATCAAACTGGCAATGATTCGGGTTGATAACGATATGCAGAAAGAAAAGTTAAAATCCAGAATGATTTTACAGGTTCATGATGAATTGGTTTTTGAAACTGCGCCTGATGAAGGGGATGTACTCCGTGAACTGGTGAAAAGAGATATGGAATCGGCAATGCAATTGGATGTCCCTCTGAAAGTGGATATCGGTATAGGAGGTAGTTGGTTTGAAGCGCATTAAAACAGATTATCTTGTTATCGGCAGTGGCATTGCCGGACTGACCTTTGCTTTGAAAGTTGCAGACCACGGAACCGTGGCCATTTTAACAAAAAAAACGGCGGGAGAAAGTAATACCCGCTATGCCCAGGGTGGCATCGCTGCCGTAACATCAGATGATGATCAGTTTGAATACCATTTCAGAGATACCTTAAAAGCAGGTGCCGATTTGTGTCATGAAGATGCTGTGCGGATTCTGGTGAGTGAAGGTCCCGACAGGATTAAGGATCTGATCTCATGGGGGGTGAAATTCTCACGGGATGACACAAAAAACCTGGATCTGGCCCGGGAGGGCGGACACCGGGTAAAACGTATTCTTCATGCATCAGATATGACGGGGGACGAAATCGAAAAAACCCTTCTGGATAAAGCAATCAACCACCCCAATGTCCGGATTTTTGAGAACTACACGGCCATTGACCTGATTACCGAACATCAGGTATTGGATAATCTTCAGTATGCATTCAATGTGTGCTTTGGTGTATATGCCTTAAATAATGTTTCCTGTGAAGTGGAAGCTTTCAGGGCGGATTATACACTGCTGGCAGGAGGGGGAGCGTCAAGAGTCTATCTTCATACGACGAATCCCGAAATTGCCACGGGTGATGGCATTGCCATGGCGTACCGGGCAGGCACAAAAATCGCCAATATGGAATTTATCCAGTTTCATCCTACGGCACTGTATGATCCGGAACACGAGCCGTTTCTTATCTCTGAGGCCTTGCGAGGCTTTGGAGGCATCCTGAGAAACGGCCGGGGTGAACGGTTCATGTCCCGTTATGATGAAGCAAAAGAGCTGGCTCCACGGGATATTGTGGCCCGGGCAATTGACAGTGAGATGAAAATAAACGGGGACAAATATGTTTTTCTGGATATGACCGGGCTCCCGGCGAGCGACGTGAAAAACAGATTTCCCAATATCTACCGGCACTGCAAAAAATATCTGGATCTGGACATAACACGTGACATGATTCCTGTTGTTCCGGCGGCACACTATGTTTGTGGCGGTATTATGACCAATCTGAACGGGCAAACCTCGATGCACAATCTTCTGGCCAGCGGTGAGAACGCCCATACCGGTGTTCACGGAGCCAACCGCCTGGCATCCAACAGCCTGCTGGAAGCTGTCGTCTTCAGCCATCGTGCCGCCTCGAAGGTATTGCAGAAACCCGGTCCCCAATTTAAGGTGACGATTCCTGATTGGGACGACTCAGGTGTGGAAAATGATGAGGAATGGGGAGTGCTGCGACATAATCGCATTGAAATTCAAACCATTATGTGGGATTACGTGGGGATTATTCGTTCAAAAAATCATCTGATCCGGGCTATGCGACGAATTAATTTACTGTATGATGAAATTGAAGATTATTATAAACGGACCCGTGTTTCAAAAGGATTGCTTGAATTAAGGAATTTAACAACAATAGCTTATCTCATCACCCGGTCTGCTTTAAGCAGGGAAGAAAGCCGCGGGCTCCATTACAGGACGGATTTTCCCCATAAACAGGAAAAATTACTTAAAGATACTGTAATATAATATCCATGTTACTTTTCTGTGGCCTTGTTTTTATTTAATGCTCTTTTTTTAATAATAAAGGAACATGGTATGAAATACATAAAAATAATCTTGATGATGTTTCTGATATCATGGACATTGACAGATGCCCGGGAGTATATCCTTAATGAGTCCGCCGGCTGGGTTAAGGGGACTGCTTGAACACTGATCCGTGATTTTCCTGTTGTTGTCACGTAGTTTCAGGTATTTGTAGATTGGTGAATACTGAGAGGGCGATTCTTGGACGGCCCGGGCTGATTTTATCATTATTATGCCGGATTCTAACCATTCCGAGCCTGGTTTCGGTCCCATGAAAGTCCGGGATGAAATAAAGATGAGCCTTTTTCTGAAATCACCGATAGAAAAAAATTGATTATTCTTCTGTAAAATCTTCATCAAAATAACAGGCGGCAATCTCATCAGAAACCGTCTTCAACAGATTGTACCGGAACATAGGATCTTCTGACGGGGACAGTTTCTCTACTTCCTTTGCGAAATCATTGAGAACCATATCCGGATTGTCTGTCAGTGTTTCGGGAAGATTGACTTTGTATTCCAATTCAATGGCATAGAGAAAATGTGTCAAAGACAGTTCGTCTATATCACCATCAATCAGATCCTGAAAAGTGGAGGATCCGTTATATTCCCCTTCGGGAAAGATATCATTCAGCATGTTCTGTATAAATTCCAAAACTTTCATAGGATCTCCTTTTTGGTTGAGTGTACACGAGTCTTGAATGATTTCCAAGAAAAAATATATTCTATAAGTGCTGCGTGGAGAGTATTGAATGGAAGGGTTGTGCCTGTTTGGGATACTTATTTTAACTGAAAATACCGACCGGATCAAAATATGAACAAGCATCGCAAATAAAGCTTGTTGCATATCCTTGCAGCTCATTTTTAACATTCAACATTATCATTAATGAATGCAATAATTTATAAAATTCATTCTCGCTCTTCCCTGGAATCAAACTCAAAGCTCCCACTCAATACTCTCCACTTTCAGCTCTCAACTCTGATTGATTTACATTTAAAATATCGGTACTTTAAACCCAAGGAGGATTCATACATGCCGCAAACACTGATTCAGAAAATATTATCGAGAAAAACAGGACATACTGATCAGCATTCTGGTGATTTGATTCGGATTCAGCCGGAATTGCTTCTTGCCTCTAACGACAGTATTAACAGCATTATTCAGAAATTTTACCAAAGCGGTATGAAAGCCGTACTCTGCCCGGAAAAGGTTATTTTAGTTAATAATGCCTCACCTGTCGAGTCGGTCCATCAATCCCGTGATACCTTTCATTTCCAGGAATTTGTCCATCATCACCGGATAAAGACTTATTATGAAGTGGGTCGCAGCGGGTGTCCGTCCAATGTGGTGATAAACCAGGGACATATTGTTCCCGGTATGCTTACCGTTTCGGCAGAGCCCCAGTTCGCTGAATTGGGTGTTATGGGCAGTTTTCCTGTCCTGGCTTCTGTTCATGAAATGGCTCTCTCCCTGGCAACCGGTGAATTATGGATTCAGATTCCTCCCAGTGCACGGTTCCGTTTCGGCGGGACGTTGGGGAATTGGGTGACGGGAATCGATATAGGTTTGCATATCCTGAAAAATTATGATTTACCTGAAAACCATAAATGCGTGCTGGAATTTTCCGGTGAAGGATTGGCTGAACTTCCCCTTCATGAACGCTTCAATCTGGCTAATGTCCTCTCTGCTTTCGGTTATGAATACATTCTTTTTGAAGCAGATACTGAAGTTTTGCAATATTTGAACCAAAGAACAGATAAAGAGGCCTTTTTTGATCAACCGGACGAAAAAGCGGAATATGAGAAAGATTATGAAATTAACCTTACAGCCGTAACCCCTATGATTGCCGTGGCTGTCGAAGGGGAGGAAATACAAATTTTTCCGGTGGAATCCCTGGCCAATGAACCTGTCCACAAAATTATGGCAGGTGCCGGCGGATCAGGAAGGTATGAGGATTTTCAGATCGGCCTGAAACTGACGCGTTATAACCCTGTCAATTCCGCAGTCCAGATGATGATTATGCCGTCGGATACTGTGGTCTACAGTGATTTGATCAATAATGGACTGGCAGGAATTTTCCTGGATTTGGGATGTGAAATATATCCTTCTTCCTTTTTTAAGTTACTGAAAGAAGGTCTGGGTATCTTTACAAAAGTTGTCCATGTAATGACTACATCGCCGGAACTTTTTCAATCGGCCTGTCGTACGGAAGGGCACCATGTGTATCTTGGCAGTATCCTTACCAATTTCGCAGCAGCGGTGAACGGGAGCATTATTCATCCTAGGGCACTGGAAATGAAACTACGGAAAGCGGCACCACATTCTCATGATGATGATAACAATAAAAAGGATTGATAAATGAAACTCAGAAAAGCCCTGATCACGGCGGGAGGGAAGGGAACACGACTGCGCCCCATTACCTATGTTCACAACAAACATCTCATTCCTTTGGTTAATAAACCGATGTTACAATATGCCATTGAGTATGTGGCTTCAGCCGGGATTAAAGAGATTGGAATTATCACCAATCCGGATTTTGAGGATCTGGAAAAAACTTTTGGAAATGGGGAAATGTTTGGCGTGCGCCTGACCTACATTCCACAGGAAGCGCCGTTGGGACTAGCCCATGCAGTGATAACCGGAGAATCCTTTTTAAAAGGGGAACCATTTGTTTATTATCTGGGAGACAATATTCTCAGAGGGGGGATACAACAATTCCTGAATGCATTTCATGAAAACAAATCAGATTGTCACCTGGTTTTATCCAAGGTTCGGGATCCCCAGCGTTTTGGCGTACCCCAGATTGTCGATGAACGTATTGTATCAATTGAAGAAAAACCGGAAAAGCCCAAAAGTGACTATGCCGTTACAGGCATTTATCTTTATAACGAATCAATTTATGAAGCCGTTCATGCCATTCAACCCAGTCCCCGCGGCGAGCTGGAAATTTCCGATGCCCATCAATACATGATTGAGCATAACCGAAAAGTTACGTACTCAGAAATCACAGGCTGGTGGAAAGACACAGGCAAACCGGAAGATCTGCTTGAAGCCAACCGGATGCTTCTTCAGGATGTGCAGAATCAACATTTGGGTTGTTCCGACGATAAGTCCGTCCTGACCGGTAATGTCTTTTTATCAGAAGGCAGCGTCGTGGAAAACAGCATTATTCGCGGTCCGGTGCATGTTGGAAAAAACTGCCGCATTCTCAACAGCTATTTGGGTCCCTATACCTGTATCGGGAACGGGTGTGAAATTTTAAATTCGGAAATTGAATATTCTATTCTCATGGATGATGCCGCCATCCGGGAAGTTGATATCCGGATTGAAAGTAGTATTTTGGGAAAATCCGCCGTGATTCGAAAAACCGAAGGAATACCCGCCAATCACCGTTTTATAATCGGTGACCAGAGCCAGGTCCAGATTCGCTGACAGGATAGTCCCTTGACACAGAAAACCGTATCATTTCATACATTAGGATGTAAACTTAATCAGGCGGAAACAGACGCCTTGAGAACCGCTTTTAGTGAACAGGGGTGGATTGTTGTGCCATTCAGACAAGCGGCGGATGTGACGGTGATTAATTCGTGTACCGTGACAAACCAGGCGGACAGAAAGACCCGCAGCGCGATTTATCAGGCGGTAAAAGCGTCACCCCATGGGAAAATTGCCGTCATTGGGTGTCTGCCCCAGGTGGCGGCGGACAGCGTATCCCGTATTGAGGGTGTGGACCTGATTTTGGGAAACCGTGATAAATTCAGGATTTTAGAATTCCTGGATGATTTACCTCCCAAGTCTGACAGTCCCTTAATCTGTATCGGCGATGAAGATCAGGATATTTACCCTGAAAACATTTTTATCAGCAGTACGGGAAACCGGAATCGGGCTTTTATAAAAATTCAGGAAGGTTGTGCAAATTACTGTACATTTTGTGTGATTCCCTATGCCCGGGGCAAGCCGGTAAGCAGGTCCTTTACCGATGCCATGGAAGAGACAAGAAAACTGGTGACAGATCATCACTATAAAGAGATTGTTCTGACAGGAATAGATATTGGAGCCTATCGGGACGGGGATCATGATTTGCTGGATCTTATCCGTGCTCTGGAAAAGATAGACGGGCTTTTACGAATCCGGATATCATCCATAGAAATGAACACCCTCACAGATGCTCTGATTGATCATATTGCCGGTTCCCGGATCACAGCCCCTCATTTTCATCTGTCTCTCCAGGCTGGTTCAGATACTATCCTAAAAGCCATGAACCGGAAGTACAACTGCCGTGAATTTGCAGAAAAAGTAACGTATATCCGTGAAAAAATCCCGATGGCATCCATTGGGACGGATATTATCACCGGATTCCCCGGTGAAACTGAATCGCTTTTTCTGGAAACCTGTCGTTTTATTGAAACACTGAAATTCAGCTATCTCCATATATTCCGCTTTTCCCCGAAAAAGGGAACGCCGGCTGCTATTTTTAAAGATCAGGTATCTGAAAATGAAAAAATCAGGCGTAGCCAAATTCTGCACAAGCTGGACAGAAACCTCCGTTTTCACTATGCCTCTCAATTTTCCGGAAAAACAGTCCGCGTTTTGTGGGAATCGGAAAACGAGAAGGATGCAAAAGGTTTTAATGAATATTATATTCAGACGATAACCGGAAAACACCAGGCTAAGCTGAATGAAATGAATGATGTGAGCATTGTTTCGGTACATGGAGACATACTTAGAGGATGCATTCTGTGAAACCTTCTTTTATCGGAATCGCCGGAAATATCGGTGTCGGAAAAACCACTTTTACCCGGATGCTTTGCGACTATTATGGTTGGGAGCCGCATTTTGAAGTGGTTGTGGATAATCCATACCTTTCAGATTTTTATGCGGATATGAAAAAATGGAGCTTCCACCTGCAAATATTTTTTCTTGGTAAGCGCTTTAAGGTCCAGAAAAAAATTCAGAATCTTACACAAACCATTGTTCAGGACCGGACCATCTATGAAGATGCCATGATTTTTGCTAAAAGCATTCATGAATTTGGTAATATGAGTGACAGGGACTGGGACTGCTATCGTGAAATATTCTATGAAATGACATCCTATCTGAAAAAGCCGGATCTGATTGTTTATCTCCAGGCTTCTACTGATTCCCTCATTTCCCGAATCCGGAAACGGGGAAGGGATTATGAACAATCCATCGATCCTGAATACCTGCATTTATTGAATATTCACTACGATAACTGGATCCACTCACTCCAGGAAAGCGGCGAAATTAATACTCTGGTTATACCGACAGATAATAAAGATTTTGTTGCCGACGAAGGATTCCGGGTGGAATCTTTCCGCTTAATCTATCAAATTTTGCAAAATTCCAAAAAATGAGAAAATATTTCCCGAAGAAATAGAAAATTTTCCTGAAATTGGGGTTTCTGCTTTGGTAAATTTCTTTTAAGGATTGCTTTAATAGGTGATTGCCCGTTTGGTTCGGATTTTGCATATTATCATGTACGTTAAACCCATAAGAATGTGAGGAAAATATGAAAATTGAAAAAGTAAAAACATCCCGAAAAGGATCGATTAACTATTCAAACCTTGGATTTGGAAAATATTTTTCCGATCACATGTTGGTCTTGGACTATAAAAACAAAGAGTGGGAAGAACCACGGATTATTCCTTATCAACCTATGTGTATCGAACCGGCAAATATTACCCTGCATTATGGACAATGTGTTTTTGAAGGGCAAAAAGCTTTTAAAGGGATTGACGGGAAGATCCGGCTTTTCAGACTGGATAGTCATTACAGGCGCCTTGTGAATTCGTCCAAAAGGATGTTCATTCCTGAAGTCCCGGAAGATGTTTACAAAGAATCGGTTAAAAAACTGGTGAATTTGGACCGGGATTTCATCCCGACGGAATGGGGGACATCTCTCTATCTGCGCCCCTTTATCATTGCCATGGACAATACCCTCGGGTTGAAAGTATCTGAAACATACCGGTTGATGGTGATTACATCGCCAGTGGCATCTTATTACGAAGAAGGATTAAATCCCATTCGTATCGAAGTAAATACCCAATTCAGCCGTGTAGTCAAAGGCGGATTGGGCGAGGTTAAAGCTGCCGCCAATTATGCAGCCAGCCTCTATGCAACACAGACGGCAAAACAAAAAGGATTTCCTCAGGTTTTATGGCTGGATGGAAAAGAACATAAATATGTGGATGAAGTGGGTACCATGAACATCATGTTTGTGATTGACGGGACATTGATCACGCCTTCTCTTGATGATGGGACCATTTTGCCGGGTATTACCCGGGACAGTGTGCTGAAGATTGCCCGGGATTGGGGATGGCCCGTGGAAGAACGCCGGATTGCCTTCAATGAGGTTGTGGATGCCTATAAACGGGGAGTTCTTGAGGAGGTCTTTGGAACAGGAACAGCCGCCATTATTTCTCCGGTTGGCGAACTCTGCTATGAAGGGGAAGCGATGGTTGTTAACGACCGAAAGATCGGACCAAAATCACAAAAACTTTATGATACCATCACAGGTATTCAGTACGGAAAATTAGACGATAAATTCGGATGGCTTACAGTCATTGATGACGATAAATAATCACTGTCTTTTTTGGAAAAAAGAGGGAAGATTCAGCCTGATACTGGGACTGGTTCTTATCATTCTTAGTGTGACGGCCTCGAAGGCATACAGTGAAAACACCGGATGCCTTTCTATTGTTTGTGATACCGATAATATTCCATTTTATATAAATGGAACCTATGCAGGTAAATCACCTCTTCCCGTAGAATGCAATTTGACACCCGGTGATTACCTGATCACCTTTTTTCCGCCGACAGCTGATAAAAAAATACGGTATCTTGACAGGGAGACCTATCTTGACATCCTGTATCGCTCATCCCGGGAATGCAGGATTTTTCCCGGTGATACGGCAGTAGTCATGATGAAGTGGCAACCGGTTATGCTTGAGCTGGCTCATCTGGAAAAAGAGTATCAACGCACACGGTGGACTCTTATCGGTGTATCGGGATTGATTCTTCTCGCTGCAGCTGCTCTCTGGAAAGTTCTGTAATGCCGTATAAGTTTAAAAATAAAAATTCCTTTCCTGTCTTTTTGATTGTGATGACCTTTGCTGTTATAATCCTTTTACAGGCCTGTGAAGAGTCACGAACAGAATATCATTCGATTCTTCTTTCCGGAAATGAAAGTATTCTGATAGGGCCTCATGACAGCCTTGAGCTTCTGAATGACGGGGTGTGGTGTTTTGAAATCTTTTTTACTCTGGATACGCTGATATTTCCCGAAAACAGGACTCTGTTTTCTGTCCATCAAGGCTCTCAATCCGTCCTTTCTGTCTCTTTATTCAGGGATTCCACTGCTTACTGGCATCTTTTATCAGTATCCGATACGCTGATCAGGGCAGCAATTTCAAACCCGGTATGGGATAACCGGTTCCATCTTATGACCGTGAACCTGAATTATAATGCATCCCTGATAGAACTCTGGATTGACAGCACTCTCATTGGAACGTCAACATCTTATTTCACTACTATTCCCGATTCAGTGGATCAGATGCTCCTGGAAATCGGGCAGGATGAAGAAGATCCAAACACACTTGGTTGGGCCGGACTCATCGATGAATGCCGGTTATGGGACAGAAGCCTTAGTCATGATTTGATCCCTTTTCACCGGTTCAATCCATCCAAATTGACTGTACATTATGACCAGACTGAGAGTGATGCGGGATTAATGGGTATCTGGCGTTTTAACACGGATACTGGGCTGCTGATTCCGGATGAGGGGCGGTACGGCATCGACGCGGTTGTTCAATCTCCTTCGGGGGCCATTACAAGAAGTTCATTCCATACACAACCACTTTAAGGACCTTATTATGCAGAAGCGCATTCTTAAACACCCCATCTTAACTGTTCCCGATAAGCCTGAAATGGTTTCATTTACATGTGATGGTAAATCCTATCAGGGAATAAAAGGAGAGCCTGTTGCTACGGCATTGATTGCCAACGGCATTTATGTATTGTCGCGGCACCCTAAAAATCATGCTGCCAGAGGAATTTACTGTGCCAACGGCCAGTGTTCTCATTGCACACTGATCATCAACGGTAAACCGCAAAAATCCTGTGTTACACCCCTGGAAGAAAATATGTCCGTGCAACTTCTGGATGGTTTGCCTGAAATCCCTTATGACGACACGGTATATCATGGTACATCCCAGAAAGAGTACAATTGTGATGTGCTGGTGGTGGGAGGCGGTCCATCGGGACTCACAGGAGCCCTTGAATGTGCTGAAATGGGGTATTCGGTACTTATCGCCGAAGACAAAGACCGCCTGGGGGGTAAATTACTGCTTCAAACGCATAAGTTCTTTGGTTCTGTGGAAGACTGTTATGCCGGAACTCGGGGAATTGACATTGCCCGGATTCTATCAGAGAAAGTCCGGAACCATCCCAATATTAAAATTTTATTGAATTCACCCATTGTGGCAATTTACGAAGATGGTTATGCCGGTGTCTTTGCAGACAACAAATACTATGGCAGAATTGCCTTCAGGGGATTGATGATCAGTGCAGGTGCCAGAGAGCGATCTCTGGTTTTTCCCGGGAATGATCTCCCCGGTGTATATGGCGCCGGTGCCTTTCAGACACTGGTTAACCGGGATTTGGTTTTGTCATCGAAGCGGATTTTTATTGTTGGCAGCGGCAACGTGGGACTCATTGCAGCCTATCACGCCCTGCAGGCCGGCATTGAAGTTGCCGGGATATGTGATATACTTCCGGAAGTGACAGGATATAAGGTTCATGCGGACAAAATCAGGCGAATGGGGGTTCCTGTCTGGCTGAATCATACCATTTTATCGGCAGAAGGGAAGGATATTTTAGAGAATATCACCATTGCACAGGTGGATGAGTCATTCAGGCCTCTATTGGATACGGCAAAAACTTTTCAGGTGGATACACTCCTGATCGCTGCCGGACTCACGCCTATTGATGAATATTATGATGTGGCAAAGCGTTATGGTTTTCCCGTTGTAAAGGCCGGGGATGCCGGTGAAATTGCTGAAGCCTCATCAGCTATGTTTGGTGGAAGACTGGCTGCCCGGGAATTGTCCCGTCGGATGGGAAAAGAAATGCCTGTCCGGGAAGAGTGGTATCACAAGGCTGAACTTTTAAAAAGTAAACCTGGAAGAACCTGGGAGATACCGGCCATTCAGCTGAAAGAAACATTTCAGCCGGTGATTCGCTGTAGCCAGGAAATTCCCTGCAATCCTTGTGTGGCGTCATGTCCCGTTAATGCAATCCGCCTTAAACGCCGTCGTAACGATTTGATGGATATCCCTGAATATATCGGAGGTTGTACGGGATGTGGTAAGTGTGTGTCCATTTGTCCCGGTCTTGCGATTGTCCTGGCCCGAAAAAAAAACGAAAAACAGGCTGAAGTCGTTTTGCCCTTTGAATTTATTCCCGAATTTTCAACGGGCTCACAAATCCCCCTGAGAGATGCGGAAGGCCATGATATCGGCGAAGGGGAGGTGCTGCGGATCCGTTATGATAAAAAAACAAAAACTCACCTGATTCATGTGATAGTTCCCCTGGAAAAGGCCACATCTGTTGCAGGAATACGTGTTCAGAATCCGGAAGTGACAAGATATCGTCCGAATCCGACCCCTGAATACTTCCCGGATCATGCCCTGGTTTGTCAATGTGAACAGGTAACTGCCGGCGAAATTGTCCAATTTATCCGAAAGCATCATGTCAGGGATATGAACCATTTGAAGGTACTCAGGGCGGGAATGGGAGCCTGTGGTGGGAAAAACTGTACCGTACACTATCCGGCTCTGTTTAAAAAAGCAGGTGTGGATTTGAAGGATGTAGTGCCTGTAAAATACAGACCTCTCAGCGTTGAAATACCTCTGAAATCAATTGTTAATGAAGAAGATCCCCATGAAAAATTATGATGTGATTGTGACCGGTGCGGGAAGTATCGGAGTTCCTTTAAGTTATTATCTCTCCCGGAAGGGGTTTAAAACTGCCGTTATCGAAAAGAACCATTCTGCCGGAAGGGGACAGAATCGGGCGGCTATCGGCGGCATCAGGGCTACTCACTCCGATCCGGCTAAAATTCAAATCTGTAAACGCAGCCTGGAAATTGTCCGACATTTTAAAGAGGTTTACGGGTATGATGTGGGCTGGTTTCAGGGAGGATACCTTTTTCCTGCCTATACTCAAAAGGATGAAATTGCCCTGAAAGAACTTTTAACAATCCAGCATGAACACCAACTGAATATTTATTGGGCGGACAGGAAAGAGGTGGAATCCCGGGTTCCCGGCATTTCTTCTGCCGGCTTGAGAGGCGGAACTTTTTCTCCGGAGGATGGATCAGCCAGCCCCCTGAAACTCATTGATGCCTATACCTGTCTGGCAAGGGATGCCGGTGTCGATTTCTTCTTTGATGAAACCGTAGAGGATTATAAAAGAGATGCAGGTAAAATTCTTTCAGTAAAAACAAATAAAGATGTATATAGTGCTGCTCTTTTTGTCGATGCCAGCGGCGCGGATTCCAGGGAACTGAATGCCAAATTGGGACTGGATATCCCTGTTTTTCCGGATTCTCATGAAGGAGGAATCACAGAACCGGTTAAACGGTTTTTTGAACCCATGGTTGTGGATATTCGTCCCGGAAAAGGCTCTTCAAATTTCTATTTTTATCAAAATGATGAAGGACAGGTTGTTTTTTGTATTACACCTGAACCACCCATTAAAGGCAAAGATTGTGAGAATACTTCGGAATTTCTGCCGATGATTTCCAGGCGGATGGTTGAACTCTATCCCCGCCTGAGGCATCTGAGAGTTCGAAGGATTTGGCGCGGACTCTATCCTATGACACCGGATGGTTTTCCTCTGGTGGGCTGGGCTCCGGGCTTGGATAACTATTTTTTGCTGGCGGGAATGTGTGGTCAGGGCTTTATGCTGGGCTCCGGGCTTGGAGAGATAACAGCGGAAATTTTATCCGATACTTTTCATGAATATGACCATATCCTGCATCAACTTCGCCCTGACAGATCGTTTAAAGAAACTGAAAAACTTAAATAAGATTTATAAGCTCGAGGCTTCATGCTTCGCCACTTCGCCTTATCGCATTCCAATCACCCGGACTGAAGTCAAGAGTTGATATTTATCAGCTCATCCATTCATCCAATTTTCTTTTCCTAACCAAAAACAGCCGGTATATACCGGCTGTCTTTGGTTTATTTCAGAATCCGTTTATTTGAAGGCCGCTTCTACTATTTCTTTCAGCCGATACTCTTCAAAGGGTTTAATAAGATATCCCAGGGGATTGGTTTCTATCGCTTTGTCGATGGTGGCTTTGTTGGTATAAGCCGTAATATAGATGACGGGGATTGGTTTTTTCTTGTTTATGATGTGGACAGCCTCAATGCCGTTCATTTTACCTTGTAGCATAATATCCATGAGGATTAAATCCGGTTTGATATTATCCAGATGTTCAAGCAGATCTTCTGCCGAGCTGACTATCACAACGTTATTATAACCCCACGATTTAAACGTGAGCTGTAAATCATCAGCTATTATCCGTTCGTCTTCTACAATTACGATTTTTTTCATAATAATTTCCCATTTGAATGACAATCTCGTTCAAAAGTATATTATCAAAAAGAGGCTTTTGCAAGAATTATTTATTCTCTGAAGGGAATAACCCGGCTTAAAGGGCTTTCAACCCATGCTTTATTAAGTGCGGATAGGGCAATATGTGTATCCTGGTTACTGATTTTCAGTTCGGCTGTATTGGCACCCGGGAGTGTAACCATTCGAAGATGATGTGAGGACAGCGAATCGATATCAGCCCCTTTGGCAACAAATATGTTATATCGTTGCCATTGATCTGTCGTATTGTTCCAACGGATCCGGATCAGGTTTTTATCCAGCATTTCTACGGTAATATTTTCAGGTAAAACGGGATCCTGAACTTTCAACCAGGGCATGGGGGGAATGTTGGCAGGAGTGGCAAATTCCCTGAACCCTAAATCCTCCCAGTGTCCTTCAAGGCTGCCGGCATCAAAAAAGACAAAACCCGGGAACCCTTTTTTACGCATATCTCTGATTTGCCCCAGTGTTTCATCCCAGGTATGGGGTTTTTTGTCTGTGTTGTAACGGTAACTGCCCATACCGGGGAAACAGTATCTATCGAAGGCATTTTCACGCCATTCTTCACTTCGTTTCATAAAAGGCTGAATGGGATGAGTTCTTTCCCAGTAAATCATGGGGGCCAGATAATCCACTTTCCCCATTTCAGCCCAGCGGCGACCATCCTGATATACGGCATGATAACCGTTCCATGTCCCTTTGTTATAACTGCCTATGGTGGAGGCGGACATTTTGAGGGCCGGATCCATTTCGTGGATTGCATTGTACATTTTGTAGACAAACTGATTCAATTGTTCACGTTGCCAGTCTTCCCATTCCAGTCCGTAAGGATTTCCATCTTCAGGATCCTGAAAACGCCGGACACTGATTGAATCATGGGAGTATCCGTTTTTGGTGCTGCCTTCCGGATACCGGATATAATCAAAGTGAATTCCGTCAATATCATACCGGCTGACGATATCCTTTACCAGGGTAATCAGGTAATCATGGACCTGCGGAATCCCCGGAGAGAAGGATACATAGTGATTTGTTAAAGGCTGGGGTTTTCCGGAAGTACCACACACGAGCCACTCGGGATGGGCAAGATAGGGGGAAAGGGGGCTTGTTTTCACAGGAGGTTCCGTCCCTCGCCAAACAGGAAAGGTGTTTATCCAGGCATGGAGTTCCAGACCGCGGCTGTGTGCCTTCTTTACAGCGTATTCAAGGGGATCCCAACCCGGATCTTTTCCGAATTCACCTGTCAGATGTTTTCCCCAGGGTTCAATATCCGATTTGTAATAGGCATCTCCATTTCCCCGGATCTGAAAAAGGATGATGTTAAAATTGGCATCTGCCGCTTTGTCAATCACCGAACTGATGTGAAGTTTGATGGAGTCCTGGTTATGAGTCCTTGTGGATCCGCAATATTCAAACCGGGAATACCAGACAGCTCTGGCTTCCTTAACAGGTGCTTCAATCCGTCCGGCACAGGATACCATGAGTGCAAACAGAATTGTCAGTAAGATGAGTTGTTTTACTTTCATTCCTTTCCCCTATCGTTTTGTAAATTTCAAAATAATATCAAAACACGTGGATTGTTTATTCCTCCCCGAGTGGTCCGGATGAAAATGTTCCGGTTGAGTTCATGTTCAGCCGAAGCCTTATCGGGGATTATCTCACGGTTTTGACCCAATATAAATGTCTTTTTATAACTGACAAAGAGTTGGTCTGATGATATTTTCTTGACATTCAAAAGAAATGATATTTCCGATGTAGCCATTCTTCCGTTTACTTTAATGCTCAGGGTTTGCTGAATTCTGTAAGCGTCATTGAGGATATTGATGGAGCCTGTCAGTTCAGAGACAGGGCTACTTTTTATAAGATTGACATCTCCTGAAATTTCCGGGTTCATGCCTTGATTCCGTATAAAGCTAAATAAACTTATGCAGGCTTACAAGGGCTGAAAACGACGGATATCTTTCAGTTTTAGAAATGCTTTGCTTTCTGTAACTTTACCCGGTAAACAGGGAGACACCATGAATTTAAAGCGTACACACCGATGCCATGAATTAAAAGAGTCCCTGGTGGGACAAACCGTGATTGTCAATGGCTGGATAAATACCCGCAGAGATTTGGGAGGAATATATTTTTTGGATATCCGGGACCGGTATGGCATGATTCAGGTCAGGGTAGGGACCGAACTGCCGGAATCCCTGCGTGAAAGTGTGAGAAAAATGACTCCTGAAGATGTTATTGCGGTGAAGGGACAACTTGCCCTGCGACCTGAGGAAGCTGTTAATCCAAAAATGGAGACCGGCACTCTGGAATTGTTGGCAGAAGAGGTGGAACTTTTAAATAAAGCCAAAACACCGCCTTTTGAAATTACAAGGCGGGAAACGGGAAGTGAAGATCTGCGTCTTAAATACCGTTATTTGGATTTGAGGACACGAACCCTGCAAAAAAATATTCTGCTACGCCATAAAGCAGCCCAGGCTGTCAGGCACTTTTTAAACCGGGAGGATTTTCTGGAAATTGAAACGCCAGTTCTCATGAAATCCACTCCGGAAGGTGCCCGGGATTTTCTTGTCCCCAGCCGTCTGCATAAGGGACACTTTTATGCCCTGCCACAATCTCCCCAAACCTATAAACAGCTTCTGATGGTCTCCGGTTTTGATAAATATTACCAGATTGTCAAATGTTTCCGGGATGAGGATCTTCGGGCGGACCGGCAACCTGAATTTACCCAGATTGATATCGAAATGAGTTTTGTGGATGAGCCGGATGTAAGAGACATGGGAGAACGCCTGTTAGCCAGTGTGATGAAAGAAGTGAAAGATATTGATCTGACATTACCGTTGCCTGTTTTATCCTACCATGATGCCATGGAAACTTTTGGGAGTGACAAGCCCGATACCCGTTTTGATCTGCCATTATTTGCCTTAGATGAAATAGCAGTAAAATCCGATTTTCAGATTTTCCGGTCCGTGCTGGCCTCAAGGGGAGTGGTTCGCGGAGTGCGGGTCCCCGGTGGGAGCAATTTGTCCCGGAAACAAATAGATGGATATACAGATCTTGCCAGGAAATACGGCCTCAAAGGACTGGCATTTGTTAAGGTAGAGGAGAGAGGACTCTCAGGCGGTATTTCCAGGTTTTTTAATGATTCTCTGGCAAGGGAATTGATTGCGGTGTCCGGTGCAAATCCCGGGGATCTGATTTTCTTTAGTGCTGATGCATGGATTACGGCATTAACGGCGCTTGGGGCTGTTCGTTTACAATTGGGAAAAGATTTAAACCTGATTGAGAAAGATACATATAAAGCACTGTGGGTCAACGACTTTCCCCTTGTTGAGAGAAGTGAGGAAGAGGACCGTTACGTGGCGATGCATCATCCTTTTACGTCTCCCCGTCCGGAGGATGAAGACAGTATGGAAACAGATCCCGAATCGGTCCGCGCCATGGCATATGATTTGGTTCTGAATGGCAATGAAATTGCCGGAGGCAGTATTCGTATCTATCGTGAAACATTGCAGGAAAAGATGTTTCGGGTTCTGGGGATATCCTATGAAGATGCACGTCAGAAATTTGGTTTCCTTCTGGATGCCTTTCAATACGGAGCTCCACCTCATGGCGGGATCGCCTTTGGTTTTGACAGGCTGGTGATGATTCTGGCCGGGACAAATTCCATCCGTGAGGTCATTGCCTTCCCCAAAACTACCACCGCCCAATCCCCCATGGATAATGCCCCCGATGTGGTGGATGAAAAACAGCTGAAAGAACTCCATTTAAGAGTGGAGGGTTATGAGTAGTGAGTTGGAGTTTTGAGTTGAGAATTTGGTTGTGTGTGCAGATGCTGGTTCATCATTCAACAACACATGACACAAAACTGTTACCTATGTCCTGACTCACAACTGCCGACTGCTCACTGCCAACTAACATCATGCGTCATCTCATTCTTGGTGATATCCACGGACAGTTTGATGCACTGATCCGTGTCCTGAAGAAAGCGGATTATATTCCGAAAAGGGATATGCTTTACTGTGTAGGTGATTTGACGGACCGTGGCCCCGATTCGGCTAAGGTTTTGGATTTTTGCATTAAACACAAGGTTTTATCAGTCCGCGGGAATCATGATATGTGGTTTTTGGAGTATTTAACCCATGGATATGCACCTATGATTTGGTTGCGTCAAGGCGGTTATGAAACTATCTTTTCATGGCAAAAAGAATCCCTCTCCCGCGAAATCGTTTTGGAATATTACGAAAAGATGCCCTATTATCGTGAAATTGACCTGGGGAAATTCTCCATAGCCGTCTTTCACGGGGGGATCACACCGGGAATCCCGCTAAAAGACCAGGACCCTGAAGTTCTTACGTGGGACCGGCACTTTTGGGTATTTGAACAGGATCCCCGGTTGCCGTATGACCGGTACTTTTTAGGACACACAGCCCTTTCAGGACCTGCTGAAAAAAATAAATATAATGTGATAAATCTCGATACCGGTGCCGGATATTTCCGGGTCCTTACATCTATGGATATGGTGACGCTACAAAAGTATGAAGTGAATGTATATTAATTAGTGTTGAAAAAATGACATATCGTACTTTTTTCCAGGCTCATTGTTTTTCCTTTCATTTGTTTGTTACCTGAATTTGAAAAACTTTGAGCCTTTTTACAGAAAGAAAATTACACTGCCGAAAACCCACGCCGGCGAACACCGTTTTATGTGGAATGCTGTGGAGTACAGCAGCGGAATCTATCTGATCAGGCTTGAGTCCGGAACTGAAGTGCAGATCCGGAAGGCAGTACTGATCCGCTAATCCGGTGTTTTGTGCCTGACGATACTGGTGCTAATTAAAAAGCCGTATTCCATAAAAAAGCTCCGTTATAATCTTATTCTTTAAAGGCTTTGATCAATACACTCAAGAAACGTTTTAATATCTTCTTCGGAATGAGCACTGGAAAGGGCAAAACGGAAGTACCCTGCTTTTGGACCGCCCGGATAAAAAATGTATGTTGGATAAATCCCGGCCTGTTTGAGAATTTTTTTCAGTTTTTCTGTTTGAGCCGGCGTGTCATATAGTACGGGAATTGTAGGTGTGGGAGTGAGGGGAAGGGAAAATCCTTTTTCGGCAAGATATTTTTTCACCTTCAGACTTGTTTGTTGCAGCACGTGAACTTTTTCAGGAGATCGGTCAATAATATCAATGGCTTTTATACCGGCGGCACAGAGGGGCAGGGGAAAGGCAGAGCTTCCCTGATAGGCATGGGCTGTGCACCGAATAGTTTCAATCCACTTTTTTCCGCCGGCAATAAATCCTCCATACGTTCCAAAGGCTTTGCTTAATGTACCTGAAATCAAATAACGGTCCGCACAAATTTTAAAATGCTCCCGAATGCCCCGGCCGGTTTGTCCCAGAATTCCGGCGGTATGTGCTTCATCCACCAATAACATACCATTATATTTTTCTGCTATACGGGCATATTGGTCAGCAGGTACAATCGGACTGTACACCGAGCCGGTTCCTTCAGTAACTATAAGGAATCTTTTTTTATTTCGGGGTAACTTTTGAACCTGTTTCTCAATAAAGTCACCATCCATGTGGGGATATACAAGTGTCTCCATACCCGCCACATAAGTCCCGTTCCGGATACACGGGTGACTTTTTTCATCGATAAAGACGATATCAAAGTGCTTTCTCAATCCCTGGAAAAGGGCAATATTTGCTAAATATCCGGTAGGGAGCAGGAGGGCATCTTCAAGGTTGAAAAAGCGTGAAAGAGTTCTCTCCAGATCGATATGCAACGGGTGGTTTCCGGTTGTACACCGTGAACCACCGCTATTGATGCCATATTTTCGTGCTGCCCGGTTCATGGTATCCATGATTTCAGGATGCCAGGAAAGCCGGTGATAATCATATCCTCCAAAAAAAAGATATGTATCCCCCTCAAATTCCACATGAGTAGGATCGACCGCCCGTAAAACCGGGACATTTTTTTTCATGGATTATATTTTCTCCCTGCTGAGTTCTTTGATGAAATCCGGTTCCGGAATGGCTCCGATACCCGGCTCATCCGGGACGATCACATGGCCCTTTTCAAAAATGGCACCCCCTTTGATCGGTTCATTTACATGTCCTTCATTGGCATCCAGATCAAAATATTTTACAGCTGAATTAGCCATGGCAAAGTGGGTAAAAGCCGTGTTTGCCAATCCTGATTCGGACATGCAGCCTGTCATACATGAAATATAACCAGCCTGGGCTATATGGGCGATTTTAAGTCCGGCCGAAATACCGCCTGATTTGCTCAGTTTGATATTGATGAGGGGCGCTGCCTGGGTCCGGATAATCTCCAGTGCATCCTGGGGTGAAAAGACAGACTCATCGGCCATAATGGGAATCTTTGAGTGGTCTGAGACATATTTAAGTCCTTCAAAATCCCGGGCGCGGACCGGCTGTTCACAGAATTCGATATCCAGTTCTTCATAGCTATCCAGGCAGCGGACAGCCGTTACCCGGTCCCAGCCCTGATTGGCATCGATCCGGATTTTTATGTCCGGACCGGCGGTATCCCGGATGGCTCTCAACCGTTTCAAATCATCCTCAATGGAGATACCCACTTTGGTTTTGATCATCCGAAAGCCTTTATTCAGAATCTTTTTTGTCTTTTCCGCCGCTTCTTCAGCGGTTCCGATTCCAATGGTCAAATCGGTTTCCACCGGTCGACGCGTTCCCCCCAGATAGGCATAAAGGGGTAAACCTGCTGCCTGGGAGGCAATATCATATAAGGCCATGTCGAAAGCAGAACGGATGGTTGTATTGAAGGGGAGCCAGGCTTCCATCTCTTCCGTCCGGGCCATGACTTCCAGGGGATTTTTACCCAAAAGCACCTCCCGGAGTTCAACCGCCGCGGCAAGATCAATGCCCTGAGTTTCACCCACAATCGCCCGGAAAGGACTCGCTTCTCCCCAGCCTGTGAGACCCTGATTGGTTTTGATTTCCACAAGAACATTCCTTGCACCACTCAGGCTCATGGTGGCAATTTTAAAGATTTCCTCAGTTTCAATGTTGAAAGGGTATATATTTATTTTATCAATCTTCATGGCAGGATACATATTTTCAGTCATGGCAAAACCTTTCTGTGTTTATATGATGGGTTGAACGTATTAAAAGTTAGAAAAGTGTTTACTCAGGTTCAAAGAACATTCTTTGCTGTCAATACTATTGTCGATTCGCCTGAAGCAGGTTCAGAATTTTCCCAAAATAAATTCTGTGGTAATCGTTTTCTTTATACTTCGTATGGATAAAATCTTCCAGAAATTTATCCGGATCCATATCCTGTTCATATATTTTCTGACACTCAATAATCAGTTCAGCTTCTTCAAAAGAGGGAGCTTTCACATAATCTGAAGCACAAGGAGTAAGGGCTGTTTTTGCAATTTTATCTTCATCCCGGCCTGAATGAGATCCGAGATAGGACAGATCTTTTCTGTATTTCTCCGGAAAGGCACACAAGGTAAAGTCATTATATTTATTCATGAAATGATAGGTATGGCGTGTGGGGCGGACAACAACCTGGGCAAAAGGGACAGACCACATAATGCCCAAACTCCCCCAGGCAACAGTCATCGTGTTGAAGTCCCCCTTTTTAAAATCACCGGCACTCAACAAAAACCACTGATCATCCCATAGTTTAAAAATTTTTGATTCAAGTTTTTTTAATCCGATTTTCTTCAAGTCTTTTTTCATGAGATGTTTCCCCGATTTTTTTGTGAAATTTAACGGTTTAGAATAAAAATAAAAGGATGGAATCTCTTTTAATCCGGTGAAAGCTGTTTTTATATCTTTTATGAAAACCTTATATTGTTGCAAATTTTCTATGAAAACTCATGTTGAAAACGTCATGAAAAGGTTTGAAAAACAAGGGTGATGAATATGCGGGATAAAATTGGTGACAATATCCGGAATAAAGATACCGAAGCTTTACGACGTGAACTGGAGGAGTTTAAAGCCGAAAAGGAGAAGATCCGTCAATTGGTCGGACAAATAGGCGGGATCGAATCGGTTGAAAAAGACCGGAAAATAAATTTTATTTTTTTAATTATTGTGGCTTTGCTCTTTGCTTTCGACATTCTTCGGCATATTTTTAAATTTGCAGATTTTTTACCCTCTGTTCTGTCTCTCGAAATCGGATTATTGCTGGTCTCAATTAAAATTGTCTGGATGATTCATAAACAGACAAAAGTGGAGCATTTTCAATTCCATGTGATGAATTCAATCGAATTCAGACTGAATGACCTGTCAAAACAGTTGCGGGAAATGCAAAAAGAGTACCAGGATTACTTTAAAACTAAAGGCGCTGAAAACTGATAATTCTTAGAAAATGAAACCGGGGAGTGAGACAAAAGTGATGAAAACAGCAGAAAAACATATTGCTCATGTTGAAGAATTACGTTGTGTCATGGCAGATGAGGGTATTGATCTTTGGTATGATAGCGGGTCTGATCCCCATTTGGGTGAGTATGTCCCGGATCACTGGCAGACACGGAAATGGCTTTCGGGATTTAGCGGTTCGGCAGGGACCTTGGTTGTTACCCGGGATTTTGCCGGATTATGGACGGATTCCCGCTATTTTATACAGGCGGAAAAAGAGCTGGCCGGATCCGGAATCACTCTTTTCCGGTACGGAAATCCTGGGGTTCCTTCTGTCGAAGAATACATAGTGAAAAAACTCCCTCCGAAATCGGTCATCGGTTTCAACGGTACCTGCCTGTCTGCTACCAAGGTTAAAACATGGCATAAATTTTTTATTGAAAAGGATTATGTATATCAGGGAAATTTAGACCTTGTCGGTTGCATCTGGAGTGAAAGGCCATCCTTACCGCACTATCCTGCTTATCGTTATATCATGGATTATGCCGGCGAAGGGAGTTCCCAAAAAATTAACCGCATTCGGAAATATTTACTGGAAAACCATACCGAAGGCATTCTTTTTACACTTCTGGATGAAATCGCTTGGATTTTGAATGTCCGGGGGAGGGATGTTGAATACAATCCTCTGATTGTTTCTTATCTCTGGATGGATCGGCATCGGATTATTTGGTTTATCGATCCCGAAAAGGTTCCGGAAGATTTGGACTCAGAGCTCCGGGATGAGGGTGTAACATTCAAGCACTATGAAGATGTCCATAAAATGCTGCCTGAGCTGTGTTCCGGCCAGCATGTGCTCATTGACACCGAAAGGACATCCTCCTTTCATGAACACCTGATCAGGAAGTCAGCTCATAAAGTGATTGAAGGGGAAAGCCCGGCGGCCCTTTTTAAAAGTGTTAAAAACCATGTTGAACAGAATGGAATCCGGTCGGCTCATATCCGGGACGGGGCTGCCATGGTCCGGTGGATGGCCTGGCTTTATAAAGCAGTGAAACATGAGAAGCATACGGAAATAACTATAGCCGATCAATTAGAAAAATTCCGGTCTGAACAGCCTCTATTTAGGGGACTCTCTTTTTCCACCATTGCCGGATACGGGGAACACGGAGCGATTGTGCATTATTCGGCTAAGGAGAAAACGGCATCTGTCATAAAACCGAAAGGTATTTTACTGGTGGACAGCGGAGGTCAGTATTTAGACGGAACAACAGATATTACCCGTACGATTGCTCTCTCTGCACCAACAGCTGACCAGAAGAAGCACTTTACCTGGGTTCTGAAGGGGATGATCAATTTAAGCCGGGCCGTCTTTCCTGTGGGGACAACCGGTGCCAATCTCGATATTCTGGCGCGGAAATTTCTGTGGCAGGAGGGACTCAATTATGGCCATGGAACAGGACACGGTGTCGGGTGTTTCCTCAATGTGCACGAGGGACCTCAGCGTATATCCCTGAAATCGGATGTGCCCCTGCAAGCAGGGATGCTCATGTCCAACGAACCGGGAATCTACTTTGAAGGGAAATACGGTATCCGGATCGAAAATCTTATTCTATGCCGGGAATCTTCAAAAAAGGGCTTTCTTGAATTTGAAACAATCACTCTCTGTCCAATTGATATCTCTTTGATTGATGCAAAGCTCCTGACACCTGAAGAAAAGCAATGGCTAAATACATACCATGCCCGGGTCCGGAAAAAAATATCACCTCTCCTGACTGAAGAAGAACAGCAATGGCTGATGAAGCAGACACGTGAAATTTCTTGACGTTTCCTGAAAAAAAGATATTTGTTAAGAATTGAGTGACTTTTTATTTGTTTTATGTTTTCTGTCATTTTATATTTTTCAAAAGTTGTTTGAATAATTAACTGAGTGGAAGAAGATGAAGCTTAAAATTCTTGTTTTATCATGTATACTATCTATAGCATCCGGATGGCTATATTCGAGTACAACGGGAAAAATTATCGGGCAGGTAACGGATGCCCGGACCGGTGAACCGTTAATAGGGTGTAATATCATCATTGAAGGCACATACCTGGGCGCCGCATCGGATATGAACGGGGATTTTGTCATTTTGAATGTGCCTCCAGGGGAATATGTAATTCAGGCTTCCATGATTGGGTATGCACCACAGTCCTTACAAAATGTCTCTGTATCTGTGGACCGTACCACGAATCTTGACATTGAAATGCGCGTGGAAGCGGTGGAAGGTGAAGTGGTAACGGTTGTTGCCGATCGCCCTATGATTGTTCGTGACCGGACATCGTCGGCTTCCCATGTCAGTGCGGAGGATATTGCCAATATGCCCATCGAAACCGTTAGCGAGGTCATCGGAACCAAGGCTGGCATTGTAGACGGACATTTCAGGGGCGGACGAAAAGGGGAGACTATGTATATGGTGGATGGTGTCCCCGTGACCGATCCTTTTACCGGAAACCAAGGTGTTGTGGTAGATGCCGGTGCTGTGGCGGAACTACAGGTCATCACCGGATCCTTCAATGCGGAATACGGAAATGCCATGTCCGGTGTTGTCAATATCGTCACAAAGGACGGGTCAAACACCTTCAGCGGCAATATCCACACATATTTTGGGGATTATATCTCCAATGAGACTGACTATTTTCCTCATATCGATAATATTAATCCATTCAGTATTAAGAATTTGCAACTATCTTTTGAAGGACCAATTGTAAAAGATAAGCTCTTTTTCTATACGAATGTGAGATATTACACTCACGAGGGACATTTGTGGGGCCAACGGCGTTTTGATACGGACAACTTTTTTTACCATCTTGATTCACCGGATTCAGTGGTTGTCACGGATAATTACGAAACATTTATGTCCCACATGTTGTCAATTAATCCCAATTACGGCGGCGATCCTGCCAATGATACTCTGACTATTTTATATGAAACGGGAGACGGGGCATGGGTTCCCATGAATACGTCGGAAGAACTGAATTTTCAGACAAAACTCTCATGGCGAATCAATCCCACACTTCGAATATCCTACAATTTTATCAGTAATAACCTGCCGAATCTTTTTGGCGATTATATTTCC
Source organism: Candidatus Neomarinimicrobiota bacterium (assembly GCA_021157965.1). Lineage (NCBI taxonomy): Bacteria > Pseudomonadati > Fidelibacterota > Fidelibacterota bacterium. The sequence goes on along the minus strand of JAGGVO010000006.1, from coordinate 701 downwards.
TGGACCGAATACAGCCATGATTGGCGCTACACTCCGGACGGACTCAATAAGAAATACAACCGGGCTTTTGCACACAACATCAATATTCACCGCGGTATTTCGTCCAGGTCTTATATGACGTTCGGATTGTCCCGGTATTCCAGCAATTATCACCACTATCCTTACGGTCCGGATGAAATTATCAATATGGATATTATCAATACGGCAACCAGTAATTCCGGAAAACCTCTCCATACGTTCAATGTCGGCGGAATGGAGAACGAGTATTATGAACGCCGTTTAAACATGACAAGTCTGAAAGCAGATTATGTCAATCAGATCACCCTTCATCATGAAATTAAAACCGGCGTGGAATTTAAACAGACCAGCCTTTCCGAATTTAAATTCGGCCTGGATGGGCAATCCGGAAATGCCAATTTTGACATGCTGGTGGATGGAAAATTTTCCACTCTCCAAGACTATCTCTTTGCCTCATTCGAGACCATTGAACAGGCAAACAGTGTTTTGAAGGATTTTTCTGATTATGTTCACGACAACCCTGTAAAGCCCTGGCAGCTGTCTGCTTACATTCAGGATAAAATTGAATACAACACGATTGTTGTCAATGCAGGCATTCGGCTTGATTATTTTAATCCGAATTTTCATGTCCTCTCTGATCCCAGAGATCCCAATTTATTTACGCCGATCGCCCCGAAAAACCG
>JAGGVO010000005.1 GCA_021157965.1 Candidatus Neomarinimicrobiota bacterium | reverse complement strand
CTATAATTGCTTTTAAGTATTGAGAATCAAATAATACTATTTTAGCGGAATGTTTTAAGATATTCTCAAATAAACATAAAAATTCATCACTTTTGTTTGTTTTTTTGTCTTTTTTTAAATATACTCTGTCTCTAAAAAATAATTCTAATTTCTCAATAATATTATTATCATTTATATTAAATATATTATCATTAGTATTTTTGTCTTCATCAGTAATAAGTATATATGAATTACTTGGTCTATATATGTTATGGGGTGTCATACGTTTTACTCTTCTTATTATGGAACTAACTGTAACCTCATTTTTAGGTGTGTTTACAAATTTAATGTCATCGATACAAATGCCGTAGTATATTATTTTTCTTATCAATGTTTGGATAAGTATTAAATTCTCATTTTTCAGTGGCTTTTGAAATGAAAATTTAACAAAAGGAAATAATGTTTTATGTTTGTCTAATTTATTTTCCATTTATAACCTCATTAATCCACTATATCTTCAATTTCAAAATACTCATTAAATAGAGGCGGCATGTTTCTTACTATTCCATTTTCATCAATCTCAAATTGGGAGAGTGCTGTTTCAGTTTTTTTAGGATTCTGCTCTAAGAAAATAACTGAAGATTTATCCCTATACTTATTATCTAATTGAATTTTTCTCAGTAAATAGCGGAGAATGATTTCTGAATGGGTTTCAAGAAAATAATATTGTTGAGTAAACTTATATTTATCGAGTTTTACAATTGAATCCATTAAATACAGTTGAGCCTGGGGATTTAAATGGGATTCAGGTTCCTGGATGATTATACTATGATTCAGTGCAATACTGCAAAGCAATGGCAATACCTGAGAAATCCCGTATCCTACAGATGTTAATGGGAAGAAGGAATTTTGATATGTTTTATCAAAATGTTTTATCCCGATTTTATACTGCTCCAAAAAACTGTTCCCTTTCAGATGTTCAATAATTAAATCATAATGCGAAAAATTTTGAAGATTCAATAAATATCTAAGAAGAATTAATGATTTATGGCGAGAATTTTGATACTTGATAAGCTCATTAATTTCACAAATTTTTAACACTGATTCGTCAAATTCAATATCATTATCTTTTATTTCGTTGATGTCATTTTGTTCGTTATTATCATCAGATGTGATTAGTGTATTTTTATCATTATCATTATCATTATCATTATCAGATATTTCATCAACAAATTCTTTTTTTTGTTTCTCTTCTTCTTCTTGGTTATTATTTTCATTTTTAGAAGAAATTTGTTCGTCCTTTTTTTGACTCACTAAATCATAATAATTTTTTTCAATCGCTCGATTTAAAGAGAAATATTCAATTTTTAGCGGGCTGAAAGCAGACGTTTCGTCATTGATGTTATTTTCAACTTCTATATATTCTTTTATGGATTCCCAGAATTCACCATAGAATTCATTGAATTCCTCCGGTGTATACATGGGCCGCGGTGCACCCCGGTGGGGACGAAAGTAAATATATTTATTAGAGATAAATTCAGTAACCGATGTGTTCAACTTTTTAAGAAATGCACTGAGTTCTTCGGACACAAATTGTTCAGCATTTTTACTTTTGAATGTTTTATTCTCCGTTACAATTTCAATTTCATGATCATGAATGATCCTAACATTAATCTTTTTCAGAGCATTTTTTGTTTCAATAACCTTTTTTAAACTATGTTTATTCTTTAAATATTCATCAATCCATGCATCATCTACACTTATGTATGAATCTATCTGCTGATGTATCGCTGATGGTGGAAAATAGGTAATTTTTCTCTTGTATCCAGGTTTAACAATAGTGATATCCAGTTGGTCTTTACTGTTTGGTTCTGTTTCAACCTGGGTAATCCGTTCCCATTCAATCTGGTATTCCCAAGGCTTGAATTCTTCAGAGTTGCTTATATCCTTGGATATATATAAAGGTGAAGTCCATTTTATCATGGATGGCTCTTTGGAATCAAAATAAGACCTGAACCCAAGTTCCTCCAGTCTTTCCCGGCTGCAATAGGGCTCCCGGATAAAACGAAAGGTTCTGAGCAGAGTGCTTTTCCCTGAACTGTTAAACCCGTACAGCAAAGTGAAAGGTTTTATTTCAATACTTTGTTCGTCCTTAAACGGACCATAATTCCTGACGGTTATACTGCGTATCATCTTGTATATCCTTTTTTTATCTGGTGTTTATACTTTTTCCGGAATAGGTAATATTTTCCGGTCCCGGCTCTCTTTGGCAAAATCCTGATCCCGGATTACCCGGCTGCTTAAACTGTTTCCATACGCTACATCCAGCATTTTTTTCAATTGCCGCATGCGGTACAGGTCCCAGTAACCCGCTGTGTTCCGGTCGTTTTCGTAAGGACTTTTTTTCATCACCCGATATACCATGGTTTTGAAATCGGTCTTCAGCTTTTCTTTATCTTCCGCTGTCTGTCCCGTATTCCAGGAACTTTCCTGAAAGATTTTTTTATAACGTTTTGATGGATTACACAGAGTAAGTTGGCTTTCAATACGACATGATCCGTATCCCAGGCTTTTTGCCATACCAATTTTGTGCACCAGTCCCTTTTCAAGCTCAATTACCGTCAGCAATGCACCCAGTTCATAAGGCGTCAGATTTTCAAAATGGACCCGGAATCTGAATTCGCTCTCCTTTTCAATAGGTTCAATGGTCGTTTTCACTGCATCACTCTGTTCGGAAAAGGTGTCCATATCAATGGGGCGATGCCACCAGAACTTCGCGCCCCGCAACGGTGTGTTGCTATTGTACGTATCCATATTCTGAAGACTGTCGGTCTTTTGCACCAGGTAATTTTGAAATGCTGTCGGTTTGGGTCCGCCCAGGACGACCTTCCGCTTTGGAAGGGTCTTTCCTCCTTTGACCAAAAAGGCATCTTCCACCCGGATCAGACCGGCCATTGCCTGGCAGTTCTCCTTTTCATTGTTCTTTTTCCCGTTCTGAAAGATAAACCCCATGATCCGTTCCGCCATATCGATGAAGGATTTCTCTTGTTCAGTGTGGATCTTCACTAAATGCTCGCCAATGGCTTTTTCATAACCGACCCGGAACAGTCCTGTATGACCAAAGGTCACATTTCCCTTTTTATCTTGTGTATAAAACACCGGAATGCCCTGGGGATATCTTTGCCTGTTATTTTTATATTCCTTAAGCAGGTCAATTTTTTTCCTCCGGGAGGCATTGGCCTGATCCGTATCTTTCCGGTAATTTTCAATATCCTGGGGTTTTAATGTAATTTTTTTTGCATCTTTATCCGGAGGATAGATCAGCCAGTCCCGTTTTTTCTTCGGGGCGCTGCCGGAAGCCACATACCAGCTGCCATCAGACCGCTGGGCTTTTTCAAATTGTTTCAGATTCCGGCCAAGATCCAGACGGATATTTGCCTGTCTCACGTGCTGATATTGCTTAATACCATCTTGTCCTTTCCGGTACTGGGCAGGAATAATCACATATTCATCCTTCTTCCCATCTTTATATAAATACCCGGCACTGGCTTTATACAAACGGATCACTTTACCCTTTTTACTTTTTCCCTCTTCTGAAAGTTTATCGTTGTACCATTGACGGAAGAACTTATCCTTATCAGCCATGGGGCGGGTATAAAGCCGGCGTTTTTCATCTATCTGGTTCATGCGGCCATAACTCATCACTTTCAGCATTTCCCGGATAAGTCCACGGATGGAACTGCCGGGAATCATAACCTTTCCGTCTACATTACGGAAAAAACACCCTTCTTTATCCGATCCCACATAGATTTCAGAGAGGGTTGTCAACCGGCAGTCCAGAGTCCCCGAAAGCAGTTCCGGATTATACCGGCTATGATCCTGAAGACTGTTCAGATCCTTTTTGGGTGGCAGGTCATATCCCAGCACATCATAATTCAGGGGGACAAAGTTGTATTTAGCTGTACCGATCCGTTCCGGCCGGATCCGTTCCACATGCTTTTCCGGATAAGTGTCGTTGACATGAATCCGTGTTACTTTCAGTTTTGGTGTACTCATTTTTCATCCTCCCTGTAAACATCCAACCCGGCAAATAACACATCCTGGATTGTGGCATTTTGTTCATGCTCACCAGTAAACCCTATTTCATGGATTACCCGGATGCCGGCATACTTTCCCGTGTCAATTTCCAGGGGAATCCAGCCGATTCCTCCCTTGTCTTCTTCCATCAGGGTGAATCCATTCTCCTGTTTCAGAGCCTTACCCAAAAACAGCCACTTTTTTTCAATATTTGTGGATTTTACTTCATCAAACTTTTTACACCGCCCGATCAACCCTTTAGAATCTTCATTCTTCCACAGGTGGAGTTCACCTGCGGTGTTAAACAAACGGGCTTTCAGGATATCCTCAAAAGCCGGCTCATCATCTAACTTTCGCCATGCAAAACCCCCGGTGTTGATTTTGGCCCATACAATACCAGGAAGTGTATAGAACAAGGCATACCCATCATTTATATTATTTTTATTACATTCTTCAATTATATCCGTCATGGATTGTGCTGTACATATCGTCATGCCGCAACCTCCTTATCCAACAGTGTTTTCCAGGCGTTTTCAAGCTCATCTAAAAGGGATTTATCTCCCTCAAAACCCAGTTTATGATCCAATTCGCTGATTTTCAATTGGCGGTGATTATATTGAATTGTTAAGATTTCTCCTTTCAGGGTACCTCTTCCAATCGCCGATTCTCCGCCAACGGGCACCCAGCCGGTCCACATATCTTTAACAGCCTGAAGTATCAGAGCCAGTTCCTGGAGGGAAGTCAGATTTTTCACTTTATTTTCTGGATTTTTTTTGCCCAAAGCGTTCTCCGGATTCTTTTTCAGACGGATTTGTGTTTCCAGGTAGGATTCTTTGCCTTCAGGGCGGACCGGATCTTCGGAAAAGAGGGCCGATTCAAACACACCACCGGTAAAATAATCCACCCGTATCCGGGTCTGGCGGGATGTTTTTACATAATGCAGCTCAGATTCTGATACACTAACATGTCCTTTCCAGGCCGTCAATTCACCTTTCTTTTCCATTTCTTTCAACTTTTTCGCATCATTTTCTACGTAACCAAACATGTTTTGTATCATCTTTTCGGCCGTTGATTCATGAGATTCAGGCAAAATGGTTTTTAAAATTTTCAGGCACTGGTGACGGATTACGCCTTTCAGGGAGGTACCGGAAAGCACTGGTTTTCCACCGCTGTGCAAATGCCGGACATCCACCACATCATCCAGGATTTTCTCACGGATCATGAGAGAGGTTTCCGGTTTAAAGCGGACATTGACAACAGAATCATTGGACATAAGTTTAGGTAAGTGAACCGGTTTGAGTTCTCTTTTTTTCCAGTCAAACTCCCGGGATAACCATTTTTTGCCCATCTTCGGTTTTCCGGCAAAATCAAAATAACAATACTCCGTTTGGACAAGTTGGACTCGTCCATAACCGCTGTTGGTTTTCGCTCCTAATGAAATATCTCCATTCTCCAGTAGCTGGATCATTGAATCCAAATATTCAAGTCCCTGCTCCATGCTTTCAAACTGTCCTTCACGAATGACCAGTTCACACCCAAACCTGAACTGATTTTTAATACTCAGGATCTGATAATTAAACAAGGCACCCTCCTCAGCAGTGCGAGAAACAGGATCCAGGCGTACATTGGTACGTGTTTCAATATCCGGACTGTGACCAATCAGGTGACAATCATTGGCGATCAGGGCACTTTGATAATCCTGCCCTTCCTCGTTCTGTCGTATCATTCCCAGAAATTTGGCCATATCTTCATGGTCCATATCTCCGGATTTTACCGCCGATTCAAACAATGCCCGAACAGCTCCAATCCAGGAACTCCCGGGAATAAAAGGGAGCCCCATCCCGTCTGTTTGAAGATCATTATCTGTTTCATCACCTGTTCCGGTACCGATAATCAACGGACTTAACAGATGAAACTCACCTTTGACTAATACACGACCTAAGATTTTTCCTTTTCGTTTTTTTAAGATATCACTCATTTCCGGTCTCCTTTTCGGCTTTTTTTACATCACTTTTTGCCGCAAGGGTTAAATAATGAATCCAAAAATCTTTCCACAAGCTGATCTGATGCTCCTTTTTTCTCAGAGGATTGGATGGAAATTGCTTGACCAGTTCAGAATACCCTTTTGTTTTGGATACGTCCTGAATCAAGCTTCCCATCAAAACCTCCTGATCTTTTGAAGCATGACTGAGTCTGTCGGCTAAGGATATTCCATTAACTTTCAGGCGCCGGAGATTTTCAAAAGCCTTTTTTGAAGCAAGAAAAATGTCATCACTCGTTTTATCTTTCTTCTCTTTTTGCATGTTCAGAAGAGCTTTTTCAATATCTTTCGGTGAATCCGCAGCCTGAAAAACAGTTAAAAGGCGTGAAAACAGATTTCCAGGGAAATTTTCATCAATTTTCGATTTCTTAGATACCTCTTTTTCAGCCTTTGCCAGCATTTCATTCCGTGCATATCCCAGGAGGATTTTTTCCACCAGGTAGGATGCTTCTTCCGGCATAGGGAGAATATCACCTGAAGAATCCAATTCTTTTTGAATCCGGGATTGAATATGTTCATCCTTCCACACATGTAGTTCTCCTGCCCCTTCACCGGTATGCCTTCCAAGGCCATTTATTGCAATAAAGTCGAGCAGGCGTTTTTTCTCTGCTTCATCATGTACCCGAATGCCCAACACCGTCCCCGGAGAAAAAGCCTGTTCACTCCAACGTTTACATCCCCATCGGGCATTGTATTTTTCCACGGTTTCGGTACGGCTGATCATCATGGGTAATGCTTCTTTTTGCACTAACTCAGCATTAACCCCCGCCCGTTTATTTAATTGATCAATAAAAGCTTTATAGTTTGTGACCGGTATCCCATTTTCAGAAATGAGTATGGTGGGAGAAACACAGGAAAGCATGATGACATCGCCGAGAACCTCTGCTGGTTTTACCGGTTTCGGTTCGGAAAACCTGGCATCACATAATCCATATTGCGCTGTTCTGGAGCGACCGAAAAAAAACTGAAATGTTTCCGGAAAGAGATTCCGGATAGTATCCAGATCCTTTTTATCTGCAATAATCCGGCTGATAAAAGTTTGGCCGGCTGCGAGGGCTTCATACGAAAAGACATGTCCCTCATCTTTTTCTGATTTGCCTGTCAATCCGTTCAGGTGCCGGGCAGTATGGAAGAAAATCTCCTTTTTAGGTTTAAAAACCTTTGTTTTTTCCTCCGGGAGGATATACCCGGATTCTTTCTTATGGTCTCCCTGTTTGTTAAAAACCGATACCCAGGTATCTTTCCCTTTCACTTTTTCAATATGCATAGGGATGGGAACAAGGCGAACACCATTGTATGATAAAAGGGCATCGAGGTATCGGCATTTATCTTCCAGAAAAAGATGCCGGAAACCATCATCTTTATGAGCGTCCTTTCCCAGTTTATGACGAGAAATATAGGCAGAAGCCAGGGCTCCGAGGATGGCGGAACCGGGAATCATATCACCGGATGCCGTATGATTTTGCCCACCAAGATCATTGGCAATAATCACCGGCTGTCGCAAAGTAAGAATCAGATCCATGGTTTGCTTCATGCCACACCTCCTTTTTCAAGCTTCGCAATGCTTTCTGCAGGATTCATCTCATGCCCGTCTTTAAAAAGAGTCATCTTAACGTGTCCATATCCCCGGTTCCGGCCGGTCCCCATATAACAGGTGTTTCGGACAATCAGGTTTAAAAGATTAATATCCCTCTCTACATGTGAATCGTCCCGAAAATGGATAGTCCCTTCAAAAACAAGTCCCCTTTTCAGCACCCGGAAGGTTCGCAGACTGTGTTTTTCGGCCGTTCCGGTTTCCGGGTCGATCTTCGTCTGACGCCGTGTGATAGTAAATATCTCTTTTATTGGTTCGGAATGAAAAATCTTGTTAAAATCCGCATTGTTTTCCACAACAGACCGGATCCATCTTGTAGTTTCTTCCATGCCTTCCAGTAATCCGTCTCCCACAATCACCGAGTGGGATTCTGCATTACCGCTTTTTCCAAAAATCCGTTCAATATCATCGGGCGTGATGAGATCCGGTGCCATTTCCAACACCTCGCAGGCGGATTCGAGAAAGAGTCCTTTCAATCGTTTGGCGGGCAGGTAGGGAAAACCAAATTCATCGGCTGCCACATCCGTATCAATCACCACCCCGCCACTGCTTCCTGAACCGGGCAGTGTATCTGATAAGAGTTCCACTTTAAATTCAAGAGATTTCATGATTTGTCCTCCTTTAAAAGCCAGGATGGATATGCTTCCAAAAATTCCACACAATCCAGGGGACGGACCCCTTCTTTACCGTCGTAGTGTACATTTTCTGGAATAGAAAAATTCAGCCGTTCCATCTGACTGCAAAAAGTCTGAAAGTGATCTTTTCCGGCCAGAACGGCTTCCCGCATCTTCTTGATTTTTGAATTGGGCCATGTTGCCATTTCCTGAGTCGTTTCTTTCACCATATTCCAGGACACCAGATATATGTTTTCATCGTGTATCTTTGATAAGGTATCCAAAACATAGGGACGGTTGATGAGAGGATTTATGGAGAGTTCCTTTCTTCCATTTTTTGAATCATGTTCATCATATTTATCATCTTTCAAATCAATTTGATCACCGTTATAGTAAGTGGTACGGATATCTTTCAGGGATGAAAAGATACCCGACTTGAGAATATGGTAATCAATGGCAGACCGATCTTCTTTACGGGTAACTTCTTTTGCCCGGCTGCAGCATTCCTCTGCCAGTTCATAAGCCCGGGCAAAAGGATAAGTGGGTTTAACCACGGCCACTCCGGCACAGGCATGAATCACTCCATCTCCCTTATCCTCCTGGACTGCATGAAAATGTTGGATAAATTTTTCGGCTGCCCAGAGTCCTAACTGTCCGTAACAGACAAAGGTTATATCATCCCCCCCAAGAATAATAGGCCTGATCAGAAGTTTATCAGTCTCAAAAAGTTCGTCCTTATGGTCCTTTTGGATATTCCTAAAATCTCGTACCAACCGTTTAAAAGCTTCATAAACATAACTATTCACCTGAACCGATTTCTCCCGGTAGGCTTTCAGGCTTTGAATATCTTTAAAAAGCCTACCCATATTATTTCCGTCCACATGGACAACAGCCATCAGGGTTTTATTGGCATCAGCAGATTTCCCGCCCAGATCTTCAAATTTAAGAGGAATTTCATTTTCCCCCAGATACCCATAATCACGGCAGTTTTTTTTAAGATATTCACTTTCATTATGCTTTTTCTGAACCTGCCTGGAAATATATTTTTCTTCATTTTCAAAATATCCACCGGGGACCTTTCGACTTTCAGCCGCTTCTCCCGTAAATACGCATTCAGCCGTCAACCCATGCCGTGGAAAATCCATGACGGGTAGATTTAAAGATTTTTCACGTTGCAGGGCACGCCAGCAGATATCGCGGAATGTTTTAAAATCTTCCGGATTAAAATCTCCCGATGCAATTCCCGTAACAGGTTTAAGTCCCGGATAATCCCGGATGACATGGAATGTCCATTTTTGGGCAAATTTGACTGCTTTATCCTTATTTTTAAATACCAGAAGAGCATTCCCACCGCCGGTATAGGCAAGAAGGATACCCTTTGTATCCAAGAGGGAAATCTCCCGGGCATTTTCCCGCCATGTGTTGAGATCCTCTTCAGATACGGTATCATCCAGGCATTGTGTAAGATACTCTTCTTTAAGGATCTTTTCCACAATCCGGGAAGCTCCAACATTTTGAGGTAGTCGGTTTGTTCCAAAAATATAATTTTGGATTCCGCTGACATCCATCATCACACCATAAGCTTTCATATGACTATCCTTTCCCATTGGCTTGGAATATCATTATATATATATCTTCGTAATTGCTGTCTATTAAATAAAGGAGGATCAAAAACACTTTAATCCTCCTTAATAAAGCGTATGATTTTCTTATTCAAATTCAGAGTATACCGGTAGGTATCTTCATACGGAATATATGTCATTTCGGGTCTGAGGGCTTTTTTCATATCCGGAGGAATATCACTCTTATCAATATCAGAACGAATTCGGCTGATATCGGTATAAATATTTCCCGTATCCAGACCTTTAATATGTTTCATTTTATCGGCCCGCGTACTATAAGGGTTGTCCACTTTAATATACTCCCGGTACAACTCGCCATTTTCAAATGCATCCAACAACTCAAGGGGTGAATAAGAACATTTTTCACATCCTATACAACTTTCTTCACAGGTAGCATTCATTTTTTTTCGTAAAAGAAGTCTGTAGACAGCAGCCTTTTTAGGACTGAAGCTCAATTTATGGTTATCACAAATAATTTCCCTGCCATTTACAATAAGATTTTCAAGATTAAAGCGTTCACGAATAACCGTTTGTAACTTATGAACAAGTTTTTCAGGATGGATATTCAGTTCTGTTTTCAAATACCGACCGACTTTCAGGACAGGAACATATGAAAGTTCCATTTTTTCATCTTCCCGGGATGGATCCTGAGGGAAAAACCAGTCTGATCCTGGTCTCATTTTATCATCGGGTACCAGGATATGAACCATATCATCCTGTTCGCGTCCATAGAGCTGAAGGGCAAGGGCCATAAAGGCACTCATGGTTTTACGGCCTCCGGAGACCTGAGCCGTTATGCGTGTATCAGGCATGGAAGTCCACCGGTAAACTTCATCGAACAGCTTCCCTATGGAATCCAGATTACTTTCTGTCGTCCGTAAATCATTGATGGGGTTCCCCATTTTATCTGTCAGCAAAATGATGTCATTGGGTGTCAGGGGAATAGTACCAGGTTCCAGGTTGAGTGCCTTTTCAAGAGCCTTAAGTTTTTCTCCGTGGAATAAGGTTTTGATCAGGAGATTTCTTCCGGCCGTTGTTGTAATTAACCGGATTCGGTTGAACTTTCTCTGATCATGATAGAAATCTGAATAGAAATAATACAACGCTTCAGTAACAACTTGAGGTGATGTTCCTACAACAGCTATGAATACCTCCTGAATCATGAAAAATCTCCCATACTTAGTAATAAATCGCTTATAATGTAATACTGCAATATCACAGTATCAAATTGTTTAAAATGAATTTTATAAATAATTGGTTTTGTTTTTTTCTTATTTTGATTTACATTTACTAAATTACTTCTTTTATAAAGTTTTATTAGCATGATAATCCTTTGATTTTAGCATTTTGTTTTCCTTTTTTCCGAATGTTTCTAACCGCATTTTGATTTTTATAAACAGTTGTAACACAGGGAATTTCTCCATCATAATGTAAAATAGCCGTAAGTCCGTTCATCTTTTCATCTATGACAGATGAAAAGGGAGTCACTTTATGTAAAACTTTACTGGTCAAAACGAAGAAGACAGCACCTGTCCGATGATAGACTTCACCAAGACTCAAACAAATTCTTAATTCCCTTTTTGTAATACCCCTTTGCGCCATTCGTCGTCTCGCGTGGGATGTAATATGTATTGTCTCTAGCATGGTAGCACCCCCTCTTTTATATGAGTTTAATACAATGGCAAGGATAATGTGTCTTTTGTAACATGTCTTTTCTGACTTACAGAAATACACTCAGGTTGTAAGAATTTTGTCAGTATCTTCCATTTTTCAATATATTATGCAGCCGGTACTTCAGGAAGTACCGGCTTTATGACTAAATATGACTAAAGAGACTTAATCATCAAAAAGTTGTTCACGGCAGTGTTCACAAAGGGAATAAGCTTCATCCTCATAGACCACCGGGGATCTTCCACACCAGTCACAGCTCTCTATGGGATATAACAACTTCTCCACTTCCATCTCCAATTCATCAAAACCTATCTCAATATCATCCCAAAATTCATCTGATTCTTTTATCATACTCATCACTCCTCATGTTTTTCAGGAAGAAATTGCAAACATCTTATTAATAAAACACCATTTGCAAGGTATCATTAATGCCTTACAGTTGACAGAGATGAGTCGACAGTTGTCAGTGAACAGTCGGCAGTTAAAATTCGATTGATTGGATAGATTGAATAGATTGATTTGATTGGGGGAAGTAGCGAGGGACGAGGAACGAGAAAATACCGGTCATTGAGTCGGATGCAGTCGGGAGGCGCTGAAGCGCCCTGATGGTGTTCCGATGCAAAAAGGAGCATCCTTCAGGATGCTTGTCCCAAAAAAGCGTCGGGATTTATCCCGTCGGAAACAGGTAAGTTTTGGGGCATAATTGTTGATTGGATTGGTAGTTATTAAAAATAATTTTTAAGGACATTATATGTGATATTTTCGATGCCTTGTATGGCGTCGGAGTAGTCAATAGTCGACAGTGGAAAGTCAATTGATTGGATGATTGGATAGATTGATTTGATTGGGGAATCGGGCCACGCATCACGCGTTACGCGTTACTCGTCACGTTTTGGCCTCCCGCAGAGGACGCAGAGGGACTGAATTGATTGGATGATTGATTAGATTGGGGGATTGATTTGATTGAAATTCCAGGAGCACAGCAACACCAACCTTTTAACTTCTACCTACCTGAGCAAAGCGAGGTAAGATCCTTGTCTTAATGAAATGGACACTTCAACAATGAATAACAGAACCACATATCTGGTGTTAAAAGCGTTTCAATCCTTGTCTTAATGG
>JAGGVO010000004.1 GCA_021157965.1 Candidatus Neomarinimicrobiota bacterium | reverse complement strand
TCTACCCTCTGAATACACGTGGGAATATCGTGTTGAGGTGAGTTCACAATCGTTGAAACCGGGTGAAGGCAGATTTTTACATCCGGTATTTTAAGGGCGTCGGGGAGAAGTTTTCCTTCGATCCAGGACTGAATTTGTCCGGTCTTCAGCAAAGCAGGCATGCGGTTGTGAATACGGGTCAAATCATTCCGGGCATCGGTTGTGATAATGGTGAAAGTATACAAAGGGGACATATCCGCAGTATTCCATACATCCCAAAGACCGGCCAGGGGCAAAACAGATCTCTCTGTGGGATAAATGTACCACGGTTGTTTTCCTGAACCAATCCGTTGCCATTCAAAATAACCGCTGCTCAGCACCACACACCGGTTATGGGCAATAAGATGACGGTAAGCCGGTTTATCCCTTAGGGTTTCGATTCGGGCATTGATCATGCGGGATGCAAAACTCTCATCCTTTGCCCATTTTGGAATGAATCCCCACCGGAAAGCATCAAGGAGAATCCGCTTCTCCTCTTTCCATAAAACAGGTGCAAATTGCATGGGTGCTACATTATAGCGGGGCAATGTCAGGGGATAACGATACTCAAACCACTCCCCCCCGTTCAGTTCCTCAACAATCACATCCTTTGTAAATGCCAGGGCAAAGCGGCCGCACATTTTACTCTCCTTTGAGCCAGTCTTCCATAAAACGGTAGATCTGTGGATCCTCCTGTCCCAATCGCCAGAAACAAACACCCTGCAAACCCAGTTCATCGGCGATGTCCAGTTTTTTCCGCACGCTGAGACCATCTTCAAAATACACCGCTTCCCCCTGAATGTAGAAAAAGGGCTGATTATATGCATTTCTTTGGACATGGGATTCCGGCAGTCCGGCCGCTTTCAGAATATCCACCACTTCAGTCCAGAAAAGAGCATGTTCCCCATCCACCTTACCCCGGTGACCATACAAAGGCAGGGCCATCACAAGCTTTTCAGGCGGTATGCCTCCAGAATCACTCGTAGCAAAGCGCATGACGTTCCGGACCCAGGTATAGTCCGAATGATAAGGTGGAACGGGTTTTCCCCAATGATTATCATAACACATGATCCGGACAAGATCCGCTGCTTCCCCGATGGCTCGATAATCCTGTCCGCCACCGGTTTGAAGTTTCGGTTGGAGGGTCACCGACAGGCCAAGTCCGTATGAATGGAGCGTGTCTGCCAATAAGCGGACAAAGGTAGTAAAATCGTCCCGTTCAGCCGGATTAATCCCTTCAAAATCCAAATCCACCCCTTCAAAGCCAAACCATAACATTTGCTGGGCAATACGATGGATTTGCTCATCACGGATATCCGGATTGAGAATCATATCCCGGACAATGGAGGATCTGTAATCTGCTCCCAGAGAAGGATATATGGCGATGGAATATTTATAGGATATTTTCTGAACAGAGCGAACCTCCCGGTCCGGATTCCAGTGAATACTCCCGTTTTCTACAATCCGGTACGCCATAGGTGATATGTGTGTGAATAGATAAACATAGTTTGTAAAACTTTCGATTCCTTCCTTAAAAACCGGTGTACTGATCCACGCACTCACTGTTTTCCGCTGTTGTTTTATTGGAGAGAGGTAGAAGTCGGAACTCACATTGCCGGATGGTATGCCGATTCTTCCGGTACTTTTATAGCCAACCCGGTTACAGGTGAGAAATTTCCGTCCCGGACCATCGACAATGTAAAAAAGATACCTTCCGTCATCCTGAATTCTTTGCCTGCCGACAATTGTGTCCTGCCTGAAAAGGGTTACAACCGCTCCGCAAGGGCCATTCCCCTGGATTTTGACCCTCGTTTCACTCCATGCCGGAGGAAAATGGCAAAAAATCAGCAGAAAAAAAACAAAAAGGTGATTCTTGAAGTGTGTCATATAAGATAATTTATAGAAGACATACAAGGAAGTCACTAAACTTTGAGTTCTCATCATTTTCTTTTAGATTCCGTCCGGAACAAGGAGACGGAATGTCACTTTTTTCTTTGTTTGTTATTGCTGTCGGACTCGCTATGGACGCCCTGGCCGTATCTGTGTCAGGAGGTTTGAATCTTGAGAAACACCACTTGGGAAAATCTCTGAAGATGGCGACATTTTTCGGTTTTTTTCAGGCCGGCATGCCGGTTATCGGTTACTTTGCCGCGTTTGGATTCAAATCCTATATTGAGCATGTGGATCACTGGATTGCTTTCGGACTGCTGGTTTTTATCGGTTTAAAAATGATTCGGGAAGCTTTTCATGAGATTCCGGAGGGGGAAAAAACCGATCATTTTGAAACCCGTACCCTTTTAATTCTTGCCGTTGCCACCAGCATAGATGCTCTGGCTGTAGGTATCAGCTTTGCCTTGCTGGATATACACCTGCTGACAGCCGTGCTGATGATTGGGATAACCACCTTCATCCTCTCTTTTCTGGGGGTATTTATCGGCTACCGCGTTGGATGTCATTTTAGCCGGTGGGCCGATGTTGTCGGGGGCGTGATTCTGATTGGGATTGGTCTTCATATATTAATAGAGCACATGGTTAAGATTTAAGTAACGAATGATGAGCCGTAGCAATCTGCCGGAGTTTTTCGCACATCACCTGCAATAAAAGTGGCTTTTTTCTCAGGAAATTTCTTTAAGAATTCTTCCCTGAGCCTGCACCGGATATCGATTCCCGTCACATGGTCCCGGCTTTTCAGTTCACCACACAGTTCCACGGCTGTATGTCCGCCGCCGCAGGCGATATCCAGAATCCGGTCGCCATGAATTTCTTTTAAATTTATCATCACACGCCTTCCGGGAGAATGGACCGGAATCAGGGATAAAGGTTGTCCAATTTTTTTGGGGAATTTTCAGAAGGCAAAAACCACTCCGCTTCCCGGCAGCAACCATTCCTCTTCAGGTGTAATCAGGCGGATCGTTCCCTTTTTACGGTGAATCTCCGGCTGACCTGCAGGAAAAAAAGGAATTACATCCATGGACGGAACAACTCCATCAAAATCTACTGAAATTTCTGCTCCCCGGGTAAGTCCGGTAACATAAACCGTCAGCTGATGGGATGATTTCGGATAATAGGTTCGTGTATTGATGGTAAAACGGACCTGTTTTCCTACCAGTCTATGCAGTTCTTCATGGGTACAGGTAAGTTCCAGACAGGTCCCGGAACCTTTGCTTTGGTATATCAGATCCAGATCATCCACCCGGACCGAGGTGACAGTAAAGCTCTGGTCGTCTGGCCGGAGCGACCCGTCCAAAAGCCAGCGGTATTCCACGTCATCCCTGCGGAAATAAGCTTCCAGTTCCCTTTCATTTCCGGCACAGGCAATGATAAAATAGTCACGTTCCAGTTGTTTTCTGAAAGAGAGCTCCGTATCGATCTGGAAATATTCTCCGGCGAGACTTTTTTCCAAGGGTTGGGAAAAACGAAGGCGGTGGTAGAAACGGTTCCGGTGAAAGAGGGGGCGGGATTCTTCCCGGAAAAGACGTTGCAAAACCGTATCAAAAATCAGCCGGGCAATATCCCGGTTTCCCGTCTTTTCCCCGATAGCCGATTCAATAACCCGCGATAATTCCTCAGGTTCGTAGTCACTGGAAATGAATTCACGCCGGGCAAGGGGACGCGCTTCAATGATATCACCGTCCTTTAAATAAAAGCGCCGGGCTCTGCGTCCAGTCTGGCACAAAAGTTCATAAGGAGATCCGTGATAGGATTTGCACAGGGTTTCCACCCGGACTCCGGGGTGTTCATCTCCGAAAACAACGACTTCGTCCCCCGGCCGGACCTCCTCCGGTACGGAAGAAATATCCACAGCCGTCATATCCATGCTGACTTTTCCAATCACAGGGCATGGTACCTGATGAATCAGAAGGGTTCCCCTGTTGGATAACAGATAATCATAGCCGTCGGCGTATCCTATGGGGACAATGGCATAGGGAGTTTCTTGTTGGGCAATATAGGTCCGGTTGTAACCGACAGATTCTCCCTTTTCAACCCGGTTTACGGATGATACACGGCTCTTGAAGGTCATCACCGGTTTAAGACTGATCTTTTCGCAAAGGGATGTATCGGTGTAAATCCCATAGGATAAAAGCCCAAGCCGGAACAAATTACTTATATCATCCGGACAATTCACCAGTCCGGCACTGTTGGCGATATGAATCCATGGCGGATGTTCAGGGATTTTTTTCAGCAATTTCTTGAATTTATTCAGTTGATATGCCGAATATTCGGGGTCGTTTTCACTGGATGCATAATGAGTGAAAAGTCCGTTAAAACAAAGTCCTTTGATGTGAATCAGCTCCCGGATAAGTGTTTCTGCCTTTTCATAACGAACCCCGCTGCGCCCCATACCTGTATCCACATTCACATGAAAAGGGAGAATTTTTCCTTTTTCACGGGTTACACGTCCCAAAATCTGACCGAAGTGAAGGTCACCGATGGTTGGGGTCAAATCATATTTCAGGATAACCGGAATTTCTTCCATCAAAGAGGGCGATAAAATCAGTATCGGAACCTGAATTCCCTGAACTCTCAAAAGTCTGCCCTCATCAGCATTGGCCACACCCAGCATCGCGGCCCCCTGCCGGATGGCTTCCCGGGCAATCTCCACGGCACCATGTCCGTAAGCATCGGCCTTTACAATCTGCATAAAGGACGCTTTTTCCGGCATAAAACGCCGGAGCTCACTGAGGTTATGGATAAAATGATCCAGGGAAATTTCAATCCAGCTTCGTTCAGTTTTGGTCCCGTTCATGACGAAATTTACACAGCTCTTGCCATCCAGTGCACAAAAAAGGTAGAAAGATGTCCCTGTCAGAAAAATCACATATTGCAATTACGATTTATCTGCCTCAAATTCCGTTAAATTCTGATAACCCTGTCAATAAGATGGATGTATGACACAAATCCGGCGAGAACTCAGCATGAGTCATGTTTTAAGCATCATCATCGGGACCGTCATCGGGTCGGGGGTTTTCATCAACCTTCCCATTGTTCAACGGGCTACAGGAAGCCCCCTGCTGGCTGTTCTGGCCTGGTTTATCGGCGGACTCATCTGGCTTCCTCAAATTTTTATCCTCAGTGAAATGGGCACAGCCTATCCGAAACAGGGATTTGGATATCTGTACCTTCAGAAAGCCGGGAGTCCGTTTCTCGCCTTTTTATATGTCTGGACCGTCTTCTGGACCAGTGATACGCCTTCCATTACTATCCTGTCCATGGCATCCGTTGCCGCACTGGATATTTTTTTCCCCGTCCTCACAGATTCTATCTGGACACGTATTTTTGCCATTCTGATTGTTATCGTTCTTACGCTGGTCCATATTAAAAGTGTCCGCCAGGGTGGTCGGCTCCAGCTGGTTTTGACAGTCTTGAAAATCTCCCCCCTTATCCTGTTGGCTTTTATCGGACTGGGTTTTCTGAATTCAGACACGCTCTTTTTCTATCCTGAGGGATTTACAAAGGGTGAGACCATGGGTTGGTTTTCTCTCCTGGCCGGCGGGGTTTCGGCTACAATCTGGAGTTATGCCGGTTTTCCAAATATCCTCTACATGGCCGGTGAAATCAAAAATCCCCGAAAAACCCTTCCCAAAGCCCTTTTGGGAAGCACCATCTTCGTTACCCTTACGTATACAGCCGTTGCCTTTGCCACCGGCGCCATTGTGCCCCACGAGGTGTTGGTTGCCATCTCGGGGGGATTTGCCAATCCATTCCGGTACCTGCCCTTTTTTGCCGCCTTTGCAGGAGGATTTCTGGCCATTGCCGCCTTTATCTCTATGGTGGGAGCGACCAATGCCTGTATCATGGTCCAGCCGAGAATTCAATACGCTATGGCTAAAGATAAACTTTTTTTCAGTGTTTTCGGAAAACTCCACCCCCGATTCGGTACGCCTTACATGTCCATTCTCCTCCAGTCGTCCATAGCCATCCTTCTTATTTTTACACCCGGCGGCATCGGCAACTTACTTGGCTATTTTACCCTTTCTTACATTCTCCAGAATCTTCTTGTGTATGCTTCCATTTTCTGGTTGAAACAAAAGGAGGATTACCACCCGTCTTATCATGCACCGGCATGGCAAATCATGGCTGCTTTGTCCGTTCTTTTTCAACTGCTTCTGTTATATGGGACCTTCAAAGCCTATCCCATCAGCGGCATTCTGGCGGCTGCATGTCTCATTCTGACAGGCGCTCCGGTGTATGCCTATTTCCATAGCCGCCAAAAAAGGAAAGCCGAAACCATTTGATCTCCCGGATGCATGATTGTAAATTTGTTTGTAGCCATTTTAAAACAATGCATAAAAAGATAACAACACTACTACTGCTTCTGCTCACCACCACAGCCTTTGCCCAAATGCCGGATGTGGTTGTCAGAACGCTGGAAAATAAAAATATCCATCTGCGGGATTACGTAGGCGAACCCCGCCTTCTCCGCCCGAACGCACCCCGGTATGGAGCGATTCTTATTTTTTTCAGGACCGATGATCCCACCCTTGAATCCTGGTTTGACAAAATCAATGATCTTATCAAAGAAACCAACACCCCAAAACGGAAGTTTTTCTATATCGCCGTGGATCAGGATGCTGAAGTTCTGAACTCATTCAAGAAATCCCGCAAGCTTTCTGCTCCCCTCTATATGGATGTATTCAATGTGTATGCCAGTCTTCTCGAGAGGGTACCCGGCATCCTGACATCCGGCCCGGGGATTGTAATCTATCAGCCGGACGGGACTTTTGTGGAAAAATTCGTCCCCTTTCAAAGTTATCAGACTGACAATCTTAAATCTGCCATAGGTCGCCTTCCCTGAACCGACGCTTTTCAAATTTGTTTTAAGCTGCCTTTATCATAAATTCCGGTCGTGAAACCAACACAAAAAATACGAGTAGGCGTTTTTGGCGTCGGGAAATTCGGCACCTATCACCTGGAAAACTGGCTGGCCATCCCCGAAGTCACGGTGGTTGGCTTCTGCGATATCGATCCCCAAAAACAAAAAGAGATTCCAAAAAAATATCATATCCCTTCCTATACTCACGACGAACTGATCGATTTGTGTGATCTGGCAGATATCGTGGTACCGACCATATCCCATTACGAAATTGCTAAAAAAGCACTGCTTGCCGGTAAACACGCCTTTGTGGAAAAACCCTTCACCGAGACACTGGCTCAGGCCGAAGAACTCATTTCTCTCACAAATCCTGATAAAGGGCCATTTTTAACCGTGGGATTCATTGAACGATTTAATCCCATCTTCAGGAAAGTGCTGAAATCTTTTCACCTGAAACCGGTCTTCATTGAATCTCACCGTCTGGGACAGTTCAATCCGTTCCGGGGAACGGATGTACCGGTTGTGATGGAATTGCTGATCCATGATATTGATATCCTGCTTCACATCGTCCGGAGTCCCGTCTCGGGGATTCGTGCTTCCGGATCGCCTGTATTATCCCCCCGGACCGACATCGTCAATGCCCGTGTGGAATTTGAAAATGGTACTGTTGCCAATCTCACCTCGAGCCGGATATCTCCAAAAAAGATGCGAAAAATGCGTTTCTTCCAACCCAGCGGATATGCCTCTATCGACTTTATGAGCCAGAGTGCCGATTTATATCAGCTTGAAGAGAGCTCAAAAACGATTGCCAAAGACAGCGAACGGATTATGGTGAATATTCCCAAAGATTTTGAAAAAGGCTTCCGTTACCAAAAACTGACAGCCGATAAAGAAAACGCCCTTCAGACGGAACTCAGGGAATTTGCCCGAACCTGCGCGGAAGGCACACCCCCGGTCGTGAGCGGGATGGATGGCTATCAGGCACTCAAACTGGCCATAGACATTCAAAATGCTGTAATGGCCCATTATAATAAATACTCTTCCGACCGGTAGATATGACCGCACACTCCAAAGCCCATGAAAACATCCGTTCTTTTTGTATCATTGCAGGGGATCATTCCGCCGACGAACCCGGTTCACGTATTATTCGTGCCCTGAAAAAAGCCTGTCCCGGGTGTTCAGTCTTTGGTATCGGCGGAAATCAGATTGCCGCTGCTGGAACGGAACTTTTATTTCACTCCAGGGACACGGGATTCATGGGGTTTTATGAAATCCTTATAAATATTCCCTTTATCCGTACCATGTTCAAAACCGTCAAAAAAACCATCCGGACGCGAAAACCTGACGGTATCCTTCTGATTGACTACCCCGGATTTAATCTGAAAATCGCCAAATGGGCCCATAGACGAAAAATTCCGGTTTTCTACTATATCGCCCCCCAAACCTGGGCCTGGAAAGCAAAACGAAACAAACAAATCAAAAAGTACGTGACCCATCTTTTTACCATTTTCCCATTTGAGGAACGCTATTTCAGTCAATTCGGCATAAAAACAACCTTTGTCGGGCACCCCTTGGCAAACCGGATTTTGTCCGCCCAATATCCTCCATTGGAAAGCTTAAATCTGCCGGTAGATCCCACACTCCCTATCATCAGCATCCTTCCTGGGAGTCGAAAACAGGAGCTGATCCGGCATATTCCCATACTGAAGGACGCAGTGGAAATCCTCAAGAAAAAATTTCCCACATGGCAGTTTGTCATATCTAAAGCGTCCTCCATTGATGACAGTTTCTGGCAGAATCTGTGCCGTGATTTTCACATTCCCGTCTACACCGGCGATGTAAACAAATTGATGGCCAATTCCAGCGTCATTGCCGTCTGTTCCGGAACCGCCAGTCTGCAGGCAGCCATTCACAACAAGCCTATGGTTATTTTTTACAAGGCGGCAGGACTCACATATCATTTGGGACGGCGACTGACAAAGATGCGTTTCATCGGAATGATTAATATCCTGGCCGGTCAACCACTCGTGCCGGAGCTTTTGCAACATGAATTTACGGCTGAACGCCTGGCCCGGGAAATACAGGCACAAATGCTGACCTTTTCCCAGCGAACCATCAAACGGGTGCAGATAGAAAAACAAATCCATCAACTCCGGGTAAAACACGGCAGCGATAAAATTGTGGAGCTCATAATGCAGGATATCCGGTCATGAACTTCTATAGCAGATTGGCCGAAGCATACATCTGCAGGCGTCACAGGGCTTTTGATTCAGGAAAAAAAGAGATCAAGCGAGTTGACACACCCATCCTGTCCACCGGGAGCCTGACACTGGGAGGTGCCGGCAAATCGCCTTTGACACACTTTATCGCCAAGCTATTGATATCCCAGGGAGTATCACCGGCCATTCTCAGCCGTGGTTATGGCAGACAATCCAGGGGTGTGCATGAAGTGCACCTGTCCGGTAATCTTTCCAAGGATGCAAAACAGTTCGGAGATGAACCGGTCATGTTGAAAAGCCTTTTGCCCCATATCCCGGTTGTTGTGAGTCAGGACCGCTATGACGGCGCCCGGTTTCTTGAACAAAGATATCAACCCCGTGTGATTGTTTTGGATGATGGATTTCAGCACCGCCGTCTGCATCATGATCTGGATATCCTCATCTTCAAGAAAAATTTTAAAGGAATGAAGGCCTCCTATTTCCCTTTTGGGGATCTGAGGGATTCTTTGAGCCGCCTAAAGAAAGCAGATTTCATATTTCTGGAAGACGGAGCATCTCAAAAAGTAACGGAATTTTTATCCTCACAGGCAGCCGTAATTCCCTACACGCTGACCTATTCTCTGGATAAACCAATCCGGCAGACAGGCTCTATCTGTGCTTTCTGCGGTATTGCCGGGCCGGACCGTTTTCAAGAAACACTCCAAATGCTGAATATCCATCCCCGCATATTTATCCCTTTCAGGGATCATGTCAACTATAATCCGGCAAAGCTCAAACGGCTGATCCGTACAGGATGTGAAACCTTTGTTACAACCCAAAAGGATGCCGTAAAACTGCCGGAATCATTTTTAAAGACACACGATGTTCATCTGGTTATCATGGATATCGTTCCGGACATCCCGGTGGATAAACTTATCATGAATCAGTTCAAGCTCAAATAGTCTCTTTCGGAATGCGATAAGAGTGAAATAATTAATTTAGATAAAGTGTACACCTTTTTTTTTCAATTCCTTCCGGATAACGAGAAATTGATTATCATCCAGGGCTTTCACCGCCTGAAGGATAAGGGAAACGGAAAATCCTTCTTCCAAAGCATCCCGGATGGTGTATGCCACACAGATATCCGCAGCCAACCCGCAAACATGGAGTTCCCGGCATCCCTTTTCCCTGAGATAACCTGTTAGTCCGGTGCGCTTAAGGCGCCCGTTGTCATAAAAACCGCTGTAGCTGTCAATACCCGGATCCGTTCCTTTGCGAATCACTGCTGACACGGCATTCATATTCAGGTTTGGATGGAAATCCGCGCCTTTCGTCCCCTGCACACAATGGTCCGGCCAGAGAATTTGCTCCAATCCATCCAGATTAATCGTTTCGAAGGGTTTTTTATCCTTGTGATGTGACGCAAAACTGATGTGATTCCAGGGATGTCAGTCCTGTGTGACCACAACGGTTTCATACGATTCAATCATGGTATTGATCACCGGAATAATCCGGTCACCCTCGGGGACTTCCAGGGCGCCTCCCGGCATAAAATCATTTTGGGGATCTACGATCAACAGAGTTTTCATCATCTTCCTCCCTCAGTCGTGTGTATCAAAGTATCCCGGATTTCTTTCAGAGAATCACTGATGCCGATTTTATAGATGTGGGGATTGACAAAGCGCTTGTATTCACCGGGTAACCGGTTAATTTGTATACACCATCCAGGGCAGCATCCGGAGCTCCTGTGACCAGGCTGGTTCCGATTCCCAGTAAATCCACCGGAGCATCCTGTTCGACCAGACTTTTCACGATGATTTCATCCAGCTGGTTGGAAACAGCAATCTGCACATAATCCAGTCCGACAGCATCCAGGCGTTTACGACATGCTTTGGACAGCCAGGCCAGATCGCCACTATCCAGGCGAATGCCCTTCAGCCGTTCTCCTCGCTTTTCCATCTCTTTCGCCAACTGAATGGCATGGGGCAGTCCGCTTTTCAGGGTATCATAGGTATCCAGCAAAAGGATACAATTTTTGGGGTGACAACGGGCATATTCCCGAAAGGCTGTCAGTTCATCGGAATAACTCTGGATAAAAGAGTGGGCCATGGTCAGTTCATATAAATCTGTATAGCTTCCGGAATAGTGTATCATAAAATATCCCTTGCTTTCTCCTTATAAATGTGCAGATCGCCCGGACTAAAAAGCACAAAGCGAATCAGCCGAATGCTGTGTAAACCATGGAGCGATTGTTTTATACAATGTAGAACTACGTCTGCAGCATCATCGATAGGATAACCAAAAACTCCTGTAGAAATAGCCGGAAAGGCAATGGAACGGATGTGCTTTTCTTCTCCCCGTTTTAAAGCATTCAGGTAACATCGTGAAAGCAGTTCATCCTCCGGTTTATCCGCACCGTATACCGGTCCAAGACAATGGATCACAAACTTATTCGGAAGGTTGAAGGCTGGTGTTATGACGGCTTCCCCCGGCAGGATTGGAACAAATGGTTTGCAAGCCTCTGCAAGCTTTGGCCCCGCGGCACGGTGAATAGCTCCTGCCACACCACCTCCCGGTATCAATCGGGCATTGGCTGCATTAACAACAGCATCTATATCTTTTTGAGCGGCTATATTTCCCTGAAAAATTTCTATGATCACATGATTTATAATTTTCTTTATAAGTCACCTCGGTTTTAATGTAGGGCAAACACATTTCACTCTTAAGAAAGTTTGTATTAAAAGTAGAATCCGAATTTTAACAATTCAATATTTCCATAACGATCACGGGTTAAACCAATTTCATCCTTCTCCAGCTCTTCATAGCTATCAAACACATAAATCCCAACATAAAAACTCCACCCCCAATAAAGGCCATACTCAGAAAAATAACGGGCTCCCACGCCAAAAGCCGGTCCATATCTGTTGATGCTTCGCATGCGATTGGATAATTGTCCTTTACCATACTCATTGGCATACCGGAAATTGACACTTAGATAGATACCTTCCTGTTTCTCTTGCAGGTAAAAACGGGGTTGTATGTCAAAAATGACAGCTTGATATTTTGTTTCTGTTTCATTTATATATTGATAAGGAAATGCTATTTCAAGAAAATTTGTTACATTAAAACGTGTAAATGTCCCAGTTATCCAGATGTCGCCGGTTGTAGACATTAAAAGACCCGCCATGTTTATTTCTACACCATATCTTTTTTTATCCAACGAATCTTTATTAACAGAAGTAATCGCATCTTTTTTATTCATTCCCAAAAGAGAACCAGGCAATATCTGAATAAAAAATATAATAACCATAAATTTTTTTATCATCTCAAAGCCCTTTAAACTATTTACGAATTGATAAAATCAGATATCTTTTTTTATCCTCTCCGCAAAATTCTGAATTGCTTCAAAATCAATTTGAGAAACAGTTTTATCCACACCTGAAATTTTTTTGATAATTACCCGCTGGAGAAAATTCATTTTATCCATGAGGAATTCCCCTCCGAAACAACCGTGAGCGATGGCATGTTTTTTCAGTGTCTCGGGATACACAGCTTCAAATTCATCCCGGGCCTTGTGGTCTTTCTCCATACAGCAGATAAACAATCCAAGCTTCTTTTGTAGAATCACAGATTGATATTGGGCAAGATATTTTTTGATTCTCCCCTGAATCCGGCCGGCATGGATGGATCCTCCTACAATGATGACATCAACGTTTTCAGGATCCGGCGGTGTTTCCTTTTTGATATTCACAGAGCGGACTTCATGGTTTTCCAGGTGACGGGTTAACAAATCCACGGCTTTTGCCGTTGTCCCATGGGTCGTGGCGTAAATAATGAGAATTTTCATACATCATCTCCTGAATTCACATATTCCTGACTGTTAAACAGATTTTGACGTAAGATCCTTACACCTTATCTGAATCCTGGCTTAAAACCTGTCCAGCCAGTTCACGGATCCGCTTTTTATAGGACTCCGGTGCCTCTAACTGCCCCCACCCCATTTGCATCTGAAACATCCCATCGTATGCCGAATCATGAAAAGAGCGGATCCGGTGTGGAATACCCTCCTTATTCAACACATCATCCAGAATCTGTGCTTCGATCTCATTGGTAAAACGGTATATGGAAATCATGTTGCCGGAATCACTGTCCATTTGATCTTTTATCATCTGAAAATACCTCACAGTCGTTATTTGAATTTAGCGTAAGTTCCGGGTGTTTTCGAGGACATTTTTTTCATACCCCGAAAGGCACTGCGGATTATTCTCGTCTCCCGGGAGATAATAAATACACTGTATATTGCCGGAATTGTGCACCGGGTGCATGCATCCCGGAGGAATCTGCCGCAGGGACTGCAAGCGGTGCATTGGGTGCTTACCTTGTAAAGTATGGGTCCCCGAACCCAAATTACATGGTATTCCGCCAGGAAGATGCCCTGAACCGTCCATCGGAAATTCATGTCAGGACAGAGAGTTCTAAAAGCCCACAGATAAACATCCGCGTAGGTGGACAAGTCATTCCCTTCGGTAAAAGAATCATTTCAATATAAAAAAGAAACAGAATAAAAAAAGGGGGATCATAATCCCCCTTTTTCATTTGTTATATTTATTCCTTTCAGACATTGAGGCCCTTTTCCTCAAACTCATTCAGGGCTTTAAGCGCTTGCGAGCCATACACGATAGCCGGGCCGCCACCCATGAGAATCGCCACACCGATCGTTTCCACAATCTCTTCACGGCTGGCACCTGCTTCCAGGGCATCGTGGACATGGTAGGATATACATCCGTCACAACGCACGCTGATACCAATAGCCAGGGCTATCAACTCTTTAATCTTCGTACTCAGAGCCCCTTCAGCAAAGCTTGATTCATGAAGCTGTACAAAAGCCTGCATCACTTTAGGGCTCTCTTTTCCGTATTTTTCCATGAGCTTACGAACTTGTTCATTTAGTTCCGGATAACTGTGTACCATAATTTTACCTCATTTGTTTATAATTAAGACAGATACCACAAAAAACGTTACAAATAATTATTTCTCAACATCTGTCAGGTGCTACTTAACAAGATTGCCATTTTTCCATACATGGTGGAGGTTCAGATTCTGGTCGACGAGAAGAAGATCGGCCACAGCCCCGGTTTGAACATAATCATGAAAAGGGTGAGTTCCCAGAACCCGGCAGGGATTTTCGGTAACCGACCGCACAGCTTCTTCCAACGTACAACCCGTATACCGCATAAAGCGGGCTGCTATGTCCAGAACACTCAGGCTGGTCCCGATAAGTCCGTGGTCGAGGACATCGCGGGCTTCTCCATTTTGAGCCCGGAATGCCTTGCCCTGATACACATACTCCCCATCCGGAAGACCTGTACTCAGCATCCCGTCTGTAATGCATACACATCGTGAATAACCCAGAAGGGAAGCAAGGAATCTGACCATCCGGGGTGACAGATGCACACCATCGGAAATGATTTGCACCGAGGCACGGGAATTCACAATTTCCGGAATGGGCCCTGTTTCCCTGTGATGAATGGGACGCATGGCATTGCATATATGGGTCACATGATCGACACCTAATTCCAATGCCTGCCGTGTTTCTTCGGCAGTAGCATTGGAATGACCCAAAGAGGTGATTACATCCCGGGATTTCAATTCCCTGATCAGGGATTCCGTCTTATCAATTTCCGGTGCGATTGTCATCATTTTCAGGGCATTTCCGCACGTTTTCATAATATCTTCGAGGATATTTTTCTGATAGGGAGCAATCCGGTCCGGCTGGATTCCCCCTCGCTTTTCCGGCGAGATAAAAGGCCCCTCCAGATGAATCCCTTTCATGCCGGGGCACCGGCCGGAATCAAACAGATCTCGGAGGACTTGAAGATGATTGTTCGGACCATCCGGGAGGTAAAAAGTTGTAGCAAGATACGATGTGGTCCCCAGGCGGGTCAGCATGAAATCTGCCTGAATCAGTTTCTCCGCTTCCCCGCAACTAAAATCTGCTCCGCCGGCGCCATGGACATGAAGGTCCGTGAATCCAGGAACAAGGAAATGTCCGCCACCGTCCATACCCTCTTTCTCAGCCGGATCAGCTGGATATACATCCATAACCATACCGGATTCCAGCCGGACATGAACCGGATTTTCCTCATAAAAAACGCGGACATTTCGTATAAGCATCATAACCCTTTCTGTATGATGATCGGAATGATATACATCTCTCAGGGGTTCTTAAAAACCGAAACCGGCACTGAAAGCATGGACATCCCCGAAATTTCCGAACTCCTGAAATCCATAATCAAAAACAAAATGGGTTTTGCCCAGGGAGGTTCTGATACCGATGCCGGCAGTGAGTCCCCGTTCATCATAATTTATAAGATATCCGGATCGAACGAAAAAGCTTTTATGCAGGGCATATTCCATTCCAAACTTGATCCGTTCCTTAAAATCCCGGGGATGGAGGGATTCAACTCCAAAGCGCAGGGTATGGGCATCCACCATATCCGGGGCAAGGAGTGTCATCAGATTCATATCTGCACTGAAACTAACCCGGAAAGGCATGGGAAATTTTTCCCGTTCAATTTGAATTTCCCGGGAAAAATTCTGGATGACGGCACCGAAACGTATCCCATAAAAACCGAACGCGTAGGTTGTACCGATATCAATGGCCGGTGCCCCCTGGTTATAATCCCGATCAATAATGACGAGGGTCGTATCTGACAAATTTCTACCCTCTGTCGCAATTTGGGCGGTCCCGTAATCCTGGTAAGCATATTTGATGCGCAATCCATAGGAAAACCTGTCGCTGACCCGTTGAGAAAGGGTGAGTCCCGCAACCCAGGCAGAAGGTGAAAAAACCCCAGTTTCCACAAACCCATCATCATTCTCAGCTCTGCGAGTCCCGTGAAAATCACCGTAATCCATGGACATATAATCCACACCAAAGATCATATTCATGGGACCTCTCAGGGCGGCACTGACAGAACTATATCCCATATCTGCAATCCAGGTGGTCCGGGAAAGAGTGACATCGGCCCTTCCGGGCATCCAGGCTATGGCCGAGGGATTGGAATAAACACCGTCTGCACCGGTGAGTCCGAGGACTCCGTTATCGCCCCGTCCCAGGGCCGCAGCGGACACGGGATTTTCCAGGAACCGGAATCCCACCTGCGCTTTTTTCTCCACGCCTGCCAAAGACGCCGGTGACAGCAATCCGGCCAGGATCAACATTGTGAGCCATAAATGACATATATTTCTTTTTTTCATCGTTTCACCTGTCCTTTTATCGGATAACCACAAATTTGACGAACTGGTCATCCAGTTTATTTCCATCCACATCTTCAGCATCCGTGACGGCAAGGATATAAATCCCCGTACTAATGTACTGATTGGTACTCGTTCTCTGATTCCAGATAAGTTGATCGGTCCCGATATGGTCAAAGTGTGTAACTTCGTCACCGGTTTCCGTATAAACTGTTAATGTACATTTATAGGGTAGTCTTGCAAACATCAGCTGATTGCTTTCGCCGGGGAAATTGAGAATACCGGCATCCACAGAATAGGGATTGGGAACCACACGAACCTCTTTCGATGTGGCCAATCCGGCTTTGAAGGGCCGTGCCGGAAGTTGTGAACGGTTTACATAACGTGAACTTTCCAATTTCTGGCCGGGATAAAGCCCGAAAGTGTTCTGGCTTCCATCATCCATTGCCGTTACCGCATAATAGTAGGAAACACCCCGAGTAACATCTGTATCGATATACTGCGTTTCATTCCGGTCCTTGGTTTCATAAATCAGCTCCCAATTTTCCTTGGAAACCAATTCAGAGGGAGCACCGACAGTTGCTTCACCCCGCTTGCGATAGACCCGCCAGGCATACCAGTCGTCCACACCCGTGTCCGGGTCGTTATAGTAACTTGCATCCGGATAAGACCATTCAACAATCACCTGGTCTGCGTCACTGGTCACTTCCAAATCGGGCGGAGGTGGCGGATCCGGGACATTCAAACCATTTTTATAAGCCCAATATGCCCGGTTCATGACTTTAGCCAGAGAATCCTTACCGGTAAGAATTGCCGCTTCTTTTTCTGCATCCGTGATTTCACCGTTAAACCAGGCCCTTCCCACGGAATCAGCAGCTTCCCGGGAAAGGGAACCGACACCAACGGCATACACGGCACAGATAGAATCCTGAATACCCTGTTCATGATCCAGTGTGAGGTCATAGGGACCAATGGTGATAAAGCGCATGGGACCTTTTTGTTTTCCTGAAGCTGCAATAAATCCCTCGGTGATGGGATCGAGTGGGAACCGGCCCCGATTGTCTTCTCCAATGTAGGTATCCCGGATTCCCGGATCGCCTCTGCCCCATAAGTCGTTCACAATATCCGCATGGGGTATGGCATAGGGTTGAGACACATCGTCAGCCGTCATATCGAAGGTGTTTTTTGAGGAATAAAGCAGAGCATATCCCGGAATCTGCGGGGAATGGAGATAACCGGTTTCCCGATCCGGATCACCTGTATCATCGGCACTTAACGTAATGACACTATCCGGATTGGATTTGTTTTTATAAACCTCTCCACCCGGCGTTTTGGCATCCCAGTAATAGGCTATTTTCAGGGTATCCCGGGGTGCATCGGAAGCAAGAGTCACAGGAGTGGCAAACCAGCTGTCCAGATCATCTTCCCCCTCATACGCAAAATAGGAATGGGCCATATACTCGCCGGCTTTGCTTGGGCCGAAACTAAAAGATATGGGCCACCATAAACGCACGGATTGCGATGGAAAGAAATCGGAAGAGTCAGGATTCTCAATGGGTCGCATGGTTTCGCCGGTGAATTTATACGTGGCCTTGTAGATGATGTAGTCCTGATGATTGGGATTACTGAATGCATAGACCTGCACTTTACTCCGAATGCCGTAGGCTCTCAGGATATCCTCCCATTCAGCCACAATATCGGCATTTAAATCCGGATCCACATCCCATGTGTAATCCTGATTCTGGCGGACACCATCGACAGTTACATAAGGGGTCCGGTAGCGCCTTTTCTCCCAGGAGTAGTCATTTTTTCCCTTATTCACGCATTTGTAGGGAATGATTTTATGCTGACCCGTCTCATCGGTAAAGCCGTTATCGTCAGGACAGACAGGATTAAATATCTGGTACAACATCTGGGAATGCCAGTTATCCGCAGGATAGTACCATTCCTCCGTCTGTTCCGGGCCGGTGCCGGTCAGCATCCAGCTATACTGATTTGTAAACTGTCCCTCCCCATTCACCTTGTTCATCGTCAGGTTGATCTTATTGACATTGATGAACATGGGAGGTCCGGTAAAATTTTTCTGGGCATTCAGATCAGGTGCCAGAAAAAGCAATACCAGGAGCAGGGAAAGGAAAGAATAGGTATACTTTATAAATATGTGTTTCATATGACCCCCGATTATTTAAAAACTGAATGAAATATTAGCCACAATCCGGCGGGGATTCAGGAATATAGGTGCATCGAACCAGCCGGTGTCGATATGATCCTTATCCCATTCGCCCCATTTATCATCGCCGTGTTCTTCTCCCTCTTCAAAGGGAAATTTGAGAGATTCCTGATACCGGGAATACTGGGCTGTATTCATGCCGCCGATATAGAGGCGTTTCTGATTAAGCAGATTAAAGACCGTCACACCAATTTCGCAGGTCAATCCGTTAATATTGATATCTTTGGTCAGTTTGGTGTCTACATTGGTATAATCCACCACATCCGCCTTAAACTGTTCACCTGTAACCATATCCTGCTTGATAACAATTTCTCCGCGATCATCCCAGTTTCCGCGGAAATTCAGATGCCATCCGCCCAGGGGATAAATACCCATCATGGGGAAACCGAATTTTTCCGGAGAATGAAATGTCAGACTGATATCCGCCTTGGGATAGGATTCCACTGTGGAAATATTGGCTGTTCGGCTTGCCTCACCAGCCGTCACCTGGTTTTCATAGACATAACGTAAACCACTTTGTCCCCAGCTTTTCAGCATATAATCCAAATTAGCCCAGAAGGTAAACCATTTCCCGTAATTCTTTTCAAAACGGAGTTCAATTCCTCTGACATCGGAAAAGGCATCAGGAAAATATTTGGTGATGGCATAATCTTCCCAGTAGTTCACATATGTCCGGGGTAACGGATCATTTTTCACATCTTTGTAATAGAGAACAATATTGAAAAGGTACTGTCGTAAGAGCTGCTGTTCGTATCCAAATTCATAGGACACCGTTTTACCAAAGGGGAGTCCGGGTGAAGGAATGTTGGCATAGTCCACGGCAATGGATTGATTATAGAGGAAAGAGTAGGACGGTCTTTGATAAAAATGTCCGTAATTGAAGTACATTTTGCTGCCCACGGCAATGGGGTAAGAAACGCCCAGGCGTGGAGAGAGTTTGAACTGAGATTCCACACCCTTTGTAGGCCATCCGGGCGGTTCTTCCAGCATATCCCTGAAGACTTTCCATCGTTCAAAGGAGCCCCAATCGCCGGGGATATATTCATACACAAGGTTATAAAATGCAGCATAATGGGAATCAAAGGGATGGGAGAGTTTATAGGATTTTCGCATGGGGTTAAAATAATCCCCCCTGAGTCCGATCATGGCGATCAGTCCCTCAAATTCCATTTTATCCTGAATATACAAGGCTGCTTCAATGGGATTAATGGTATAGTACTGCCAGGTATCCGGAGTAAACATTTTTTTAGACTGGAGCCAGGTTCCGGCATAGACTTTAGAATGGGTATAGTTGAAAACGAACCCTGTTTCCACCTCATGGTTTCTGCCGATTTGTACTTTCAGATCACCTTTTAACGATGAGTTGACGGAATAAGACGAATCCACATTCTGCAAGCCGCCATAAATCCAGAAATAGTCCGTAATATCTTTACCCCAGTTTGTGGAAGCATAAGGAGTACCGATTTTGGGATAATTCAGGATATACAGTCCCGAATCCAGTTTAACCCAGGATTTGTTCAGAGAGGTATCGGCACTCATACTGTACACATTGTGGTCCTGATAGGTAGCCTGGGCTTCGAGAGTAAAGAAAGCCCGGGGAGAGAGGGTATGGTTGATTTTAAAACCACCGAGGAACCAGTCCTGATCAATATACATCAGACGACTCCGGTTAAACATATTCTCCAGATTGCCACCCAGAATCCGGGCCTGTTGATACGTGGACTGGTTATTGTTATTAAGAAAACCATATCTGAGAGTATTATCCTGCAGCACGCCGCCGGCTGTAGATGGTCTGCTGCTGCTGTTACTTTCCACCCGCGCATACATGGCATTCACAGAGATTTTCGTTTTTTCCGTCAACCGGGTAGTAATTTTGAGATGAGTGTTCCAGTCCCGGTATGCATCCCGGGGACCTAAAGGATAAGCAAACTGGGATTGTTCATATTTTCCGGCCAGCATAAACGTTGACCGTTCAAAAATTTCTCCCAGAAAAGGAATCCAGGCACCCGGGACAGGTCCGGTTAAGGTTCCTTCCATATAGAAGTCCGGCTTGTTGTAAATTTCATTGGTCGGATGCTGGAGAAGCCACAACTGACGTTTTTGTTCCGGTGTCAGTTTGGCATCCAATCCGATAATCTCATAATTAGCTCGTCCTTCCCGGGTGTTATCCCAACCTCTGAAGGATTGAAATTCATTGGGGATGAGTCCACTGGTGTCATTCCGTGTACCGATATACGCCCATCCGTTTTCAGTTGTATCGGCAAAAATCCGGTAAATCAGAAAATCCTCATCCCACGGGTTTTGACCAAAGTAACGTTTTTGGCCTGCCGGGGTGTAATTAAAATTCCCGGCAAAGGAATAGCGTTCCCGCGAGCCATCTTTCGTCACAATATTTACGAGTCCGCTTCGGAAACCACCGTATTTAGCCTCAAATCCCCCGGTCATCACCTGCATTTCCTCCACAGAAGAGGCGTTAATGGCGAGATAGGCATTACCGGACCGGGGATCCCGGGAACTGATGCCGTCAATCTGAACATCTGTCTCGCGAATATCACCACCCCGAATACTCAGGCCGGTTCCTTCATCACCGGCAACCAATTCAATTCCTTTCATACTGCCGATAAATTCATCCATCCGCATGACCGGCATGGCGTCAATCCTGTCGGCATCCACAATTTCCTGACTGGAAGCCACATCAGCCCGGACCACGTCCCTCTCGGCCATG
The DNA here is from genome assembly GCA_021157965.1 of Candidatus Neomarinimicrobiota bacterium. Classification (NCBI taxonomy): domain Bacteria; kingdom Pseudomonadati; phylum Fidelibacterota; species Fidelibacterota bacterium. The sequence goes on along the minus strand of JAGGVO010000004.1, from coordinate 60,579 downwards.
ACCGTTACCGATTGCATTTCCAGAACCGTCTGGTCCAGAGGAAAATCAACCGTGATGGTCCTGTCCATATTTACCCGGACACCCTCTTTTTTCAATTCGGTATACCCGACCATTCGGGCCGAAATCGTATAGGTCCCGGGGGGGACATTCAGGATAAAATAGATGCCATCTTCCCCTGATGCTGCTCCGAGAACATCATCCAGTGGAACCATCTTATCATTGAGTTCCTGATGGGTTATTATCACATTGACGCCCGGCAAGGGTTCACCCGTCTGTCTGTCATACACCCTGCCTGTTATCTTACCCGATGCGGCATGTAAAATACCGGCAAGGAAGATACCAAACAGAAACAGGTACACTGTACTACGACTTTTACGTTTCATACATACTCCAATTCTCATTGATTATTTATTGTCAATGATCACATCTCATGCAATCTTCAGTTACATGATAATGGCCCTGAAACATTTCCAGACAGCAAAGTTGCGTTTTCCGGTACTATCTGTGTGTTTAGTTGGATTTTTTTGAATTGTGACCGGCAACAAAAGGATTGAAGCTGATCTTATTTAAGATACTTGGATTTCCCCATTGTGTCAACAGCTAATTTTAAAAGCCGTTGAATTATTTTTTCCATGTCGGATATCCACGGTTCTCTTCATAAATAATAATTGATTAATTCGCTGTTAAGTCCTACCTTGACGCACAAATTCAGGATTGATCATGATTGACCATGTTTTGGCTGTGGACATCCGTTCAGATGCCGTATCCGTCTCTGTTGTCAACAAAGAGGGGAAATGGTATTTCAGGCGGAAAAAGCATTATTCCGAACGGACAGGACTTCAGGTTTTGTCTTGCATCGGGGATCAGATTGCTATTGTTTATGAGCAGGCCAGGGAAGCCGGAATTGCAATCCGTTATGCCGGTATCTCGGTCCCCGGTATCTATAATGATGTTAGCGGAGAAATCTGGGCACCCAATATTCCCGGATGGCGCAAATTTCCTATTCGGGAAAAGTTGATTGACCTTTTTCCTCCAAAAACTTCCATTCACATTATGGCGGACCGATGTTGTTGCATCTTAGGGGAAACCTGGCAGGGGAATGCCAAGGGCATCAAAAACCTGGTTTACCTGCACATTGGTGCCGGCATTTATGCCGGATTGCTCGTGGACGGACAAATCCTCCGGGGCAATGATCATATTGCCGGGGCCGCAGGGTGGACTGCCCTGTCTCCTTCTTTTCATCCCGAATACCGGACAAGGGGATTCCTCGAATATCATGCCTCGGGGAACGGACTCGTGAAAATTGCCAAAGATCTCATCAACAATGCTCCAGGCTATGAAGGAGTCCTTTTATCCAAAGGTGAACAATTCAATATGCAGGATGTTTTCAATGCCTACAAGGAACGGGATACTATAGCCATCAGCATCATAAACCAGGCTATACAGTTCTGGGGAATGGCAATTGCCAATATGATCAGTCTGCTGAACCCTGAGAAAGTCATCATCGGTGGGAGCCTTTTTGGGCCAGCTACCCAGTTTATCAGCCGCATCCGGGAGGAAATGGCCAAATGGTCCCAACCTTACTGCCTGAAAAGTGTCAGTCTGGAACCGACTACCCTGGGCGGGTCAGGAAGCCTTATCGGTGCCGCCCGACTGGCATTTATTGAGAGTATGGAAGATGAGACGTTAAAACGTTGAGAGGGTTGCGGGTTGGGTTAGAACACAGGCATTTATAAAATTCTTATCTCACTATATAGGAAGATGTTTATACGTATATCCCCCCGGGGATAAAATAATCCCGACCGCAATCAAATGCAAGTTTATATTATTTTTAATATATTGTGTTTTTATCTCTTCGTGCTTTCGTACTCTTATCTCTCCGGACTTAAATCCGGTGCAATCTTTCTCCTCAACTCACCGTCTCCCCCTTTCTCCATCATTCCCTCACTCCGCCTCCCTCATCCGAGAGGCAGATCATGAATAATGCTTCAGCCGTTCCGTCAAGAGTCGGTTCGTTCGTGGCATAATCCCCAATCAGGTCATGGTATACCACTATCTTACTCTGAAAGTCTTTATAGGGCTCCTCATCCGGTATTTGGATATATGCGTGATGCAATTTATGGGTAGATAAATAGAGAGGTCCATCCAGGAGTCCGCCCGGTGTTTTAATTCCTTCCAGGCTTAACATGGAACCATGTGCATTCTGTGGCGTGACAATTCCTACATCAATCACCTGACTCACCCCCCAGGGATTTTTCCCGAATATCCAGTCCCGTGTATCGGCCGCCAGTTGACGAAACCGTGTGTCACCGGTCATCCGTTCATACAGGATGGATTCAACAACCAATGCTGAGGCCAGATTATTGGAGCACCAGATAAATGGGTGTCCCACATTCCAGGGGTACATTTCCGCACGCTTATGAACCGCACTTAGTTCTTTGCGGTAAAAATCCTCCAGAATATCCTGAAAACCCTCATCAACACATCCGTGAAGCACATAATGGCCCACATTCATGAATGGGTAGTATTCATAATGCCGGGCTGTATCCTTTCCAAACCAGGAGTCGGTTCCCGCCTGCAGGGCATAATTCTTCGCTTCTTCAAGATAAGTGGAATCCCCGGTTGTCAGGTACAATTCTGCAGCGCCCCATTCCATATCGTCGGCCCATGTGCTTTCATGATAGCGATAGCCGGCCTTATGGGGTACTCCTTCCTGGCTGCCGGGTTGTTTTTGCCCCATGAGGTAGACTTCTTTTCCGGCTTTTAAAAATATCTCAGCCTGCCCCGGCTGATTCAGGTCTTCTTTCCAGATACGGGCCGCCCTGGCCATAACAGCAGCATACCGGCCTGCTAAATTTGCCAGTCCCGTGGAAGTATTGATAAATCTCCCCAGTCCCTGGGGCTTGCCGGTGGCATAATAGACAACCCGGTAACTCTCGGGTCCCCACCCGTAATCCGATGAATCCTTGTATGGATACTTAAAACCGATATGATCCCGGTCATCGGCAATCTGATGAAAAAGTTGATCCGGTTCGGGGTGCATTCTCAGCATCCAGTCCAACCCCCACTTCGCTTCATCAAGTATATCCGGAATACCGTTCGGAAAAGGCTGTCCCAAAGCGTTTACCTTATCATTAAACCGGACCTCTGTTTCACTATAGGCCAGTAAGAGTCTGCCAATCGTATTGCCGCTGGTCATCATGTACTGCAAAAGGTCTGCCGCGTCGTGCCAGCCGCCAAAGACATAAACAAAGGTCCCGTCCGACATAGGACCGTAGGCAGTCCGCCCGTCTTTTGTGTGGCAGACTTCATCCAGAAAAGGATTATACCCGCATCGCTGCTGTCGGATATATCCCAGCATCTTTTCACGGGCTTCTGAATAGATCCCCGATTCCTTTATGGAAAATGTATGGGAGCGAATATCCGTCCCTGCCAGTTCAATCCAATATTCTCCCGGTTCCTGCAGCGTGGAAAAATCTATTCTGTAATGAAAAGGAAATTGTCCAAAAGCCCCTTTATTTTCCGTTACTTGTCTTTTTAATACTGTTTTCTGAAAAAGCTTTTTCGTTTTGATTTCCACCGCCCGCCCCGACAAATCTTCTTTCGAAAAGAGGATGGCAGTCTTTAACCCTTCCGCATGATATCCCAGTTGATTAATCCGAAAATAAACCTCAGGCCCTGAAGCCCCCTTCAGGCTCACCAGAAATATGGCAAGCATCAAAGAAAGATGTAATATGCGTTTCATGAGAAACCCTCTTTTTTTAACATTATTTACGAAATGGCTCAAATAGCACTGAACCCGTTTCAGGACGATGGAAAATCATTAACTGAAGATTGCCGTTGAATATATAACCATCAGTCCATCCTTTCCACACAATTTTATTCGTCAGCAAAACCGTAAGGATCGGCAGGGACATTTTACTTGACAGATTGGGGCATTGTGAATAATTTAGCTTTAACGGAATTTTCATAGACCCTGTGTTAATTCCGAGAAACAAAAACACTTACTTATCCTTTCCGGTTTAAAAAAGTTGCGGGGTCCGGAAGTTTCCGGAGAGTTTTATCGTTAATCTGAAGATTCAGAGAAAGGGAAATAATGAAATCCATTGGCGTTGATCTGGGGGGGACAAAAGTCAAAGGCGCCCTGATAGACGAAGAGGGAAAAATACTGTCCGAACATTATGAATTGCTGGCCGGTCGCTCTGGTGAAGAAGTTGTGGACCTTATCAGGCAGACCATTCAGCGACTGACAGATCGTATCAATATAAAAGATGGTGATCTGGCCGGCGTAGGTGTTTGCGTTCCCGGTATTGCAGGTCCATACCGGGAAACAGTATGGGCTCCCAATATCCCCGGATGGGATGAACTTCCCCTGGTATCTCTGTTAAAAAAATATCCGGCTTTGAAAGATACCCCGGTTTTTGCCGATGGCGACAGGACATGTTGTCTTCGGGGAGAGGCAATGCACGGGAATGCCGCCGGAACCCGCAATGCTGTATTTATCACTGTTGGAACAGGTATTGGTGCAGGCATCATGGTGGATGGTCACGTATTAAGCGGTTTTAGTGCCATATCAGGCGCAACCGGCTGGATGGCTCTGGAACGTCCTTACAAGGATAAATTCAAAGCGATGGGATGTTTTGAATACTACGCTTCGGGAGACGGACTTTCACGAAGCGGCAAAGAATACATGGAAAAAAATCCGGAATATCAGGGATATTTCAGATATCAGGACGCTCCGCCCAAATCAGAGGATATCTTTGCACACTATGATTCCGGTGATTCACTAAGCCGCTTTGTTCTGAATCAGGCCATAGAACTCTGGGGGATGGCAGTTGCCAATTACGTAAGCCTTTTCAATCCGGAAATCATCATTTTCGGCGGCGGGGTTTTCGGCCCCGCTGTCCGCTTTCTGCCGGATATTTTAAAGGAAGCAAAAAAGTGGGCACAACCCATTGCCATTCAGCAGGTTACACTCAAAGCTTCCGCCCTGGAGGGAAATGCAGCCTTATATGGTGCTGCTGCCCTCCCCTTTGATAAAAACATAAAGGAGAACCAATCATGAAAAAATCCATGCTGCAAATTCTGGCAGCGTATGCGGGAATGCTTCTATTTGGTATTGTGATGATATCCTTAGGAACGGTGAATACCTTTCTATCTGAACAATTCGGTCTGACAAATGCTCAACTGGGAAGCCTGGCTGCCTTATTGCCGGCCGGTATCCTTTTGGGAAGCCTTGTTTTTGGTCCCTTTGCCGACCGCTTCGGATATAAGTATCTGCTGATCATCAGCACCCTTCTGGTATCTGCAGGGTTTTGGATGATGGTTGCCACGGAAACTCTTTTACCTGTCCAGGCAGCATTCTTTCTTATCGGATTGGGCGGCGGTGCCATCAACGGAGGGACCAATGCCATGGTTTCCGATATCAACACAGAAAATAAAAGTTCTGCCTTGAGCCTTTTGGGTGTCTTTTATGGAATCGGAGCTCTGGGGATGCCTTTATTAACCGGCCTCCTGATGAAAATTTGGAGTCTCGCACAGATCATCCGCTTTGTGGCACTCTTTCTCATCATTCCTGTCATCTACTTTCTGATCATCCCCTTTCCCCCGCCTAAACACACGGATAAACTTCCCGTATCCCGGCTGAAATCCTTTTTCAGGGATGGTATTCTGATCGGGTTGGGATTTATTCTGTTTTTTGAAAGTGCTTTGGAAGGCATGGCCAATAACTGGTCTGCTGCATATCTGACTCATGATCAGGTAGGACTTTCCCGGACAAATGCCGTTATGTTTCTCACCTTTCTGGTGGCATCCATTACCGCCGGACGGCTGATCCTGGGCTGGGCCCTCCGGAAATTATCCCCGGTGAAAGTTCTCTATATTTGTTTTACCCTTATTCTCTTCGGCAGTATCGGACTTCAGTTTACCGGATCGGCCATACTCTATTCTGCCCCGGCAGTTACGGCTGCTTTTTCACTGATTCTGTTAGGACTGGGGTTTTCTGCCGGATTTCCGGTAATCTTGGCGAAAGTAGGCGAACGGTATCCCGAATTAAGCGGATCCGCTTTCAGTTTTGTCCTGGTAATTGCCCTGTTGGGAAACATCCTTCTGAATTATTTGACTGGAATACTCACCAATTCTTTCGGACTTACTTATTATCCGCTCATGCTGATACTCAGTGTGATCATCATGTTTGGTCTTGCCATTGGAATTTTTAACGTTCAAACAAAAAAGGAACAGTGATATGTTAGCAAAAGAATGGTTAAAAAATGCGTATGAAGTGATGAATGCTATTGAGAATACCCAGATGGATGCCATCCGGAAAGCAGCCGAAGCCATGGCCGATACCATCGAAGCAGGACGTTGGGTCCACACATTCGGATGTGGGCATGCAACCCTGCCCATCGAGGAAATGTACCCCCGTATCGGAGGATTTGTGGGATTCCATCCCATTATTGAACTTCCTCTCTCCTTTTTTACCCATATTGTGGGAGATATGGGTGTACACCAATTTGTTTTTCTGGAACGGGTGGAAGGTTACGGCACCCAGATCATGGAAGGCTACAATTTTGATTCACGGGATTGCATGTGGATATTTTCCCATTCCGGCGTGAATGCCGTGAACATTGATGTTGCCCTGAAAGCCAAGGAGAAGGGAATGAAACTGATTGTCTATGGAGCACAAAAAGCGGCTGAAGGACGGACAACCAAACATTCCTGCGGAAAAACCATGTTTGAATTGGCGGATATTGTAGTTGATTCCTGTGCCCCCGGTGAAGATGCAACCGTCCCGCTGAAAAACCATCCGGACAAAATCGGACCCGTTTCTACAATCGCATTCGTCACGGCTGTATGGATGACCATCACAACGGTTGCAGAAATATTGGCAGACAGGGGCGTAAAATTGTATATTCACCCAAGTCATAACGTGGGTGATCCCGGGGCTCATGACAGGCTGAATGAAGCCCTGAAAGAATATAAAAAACGGATTGTTGGCGTTTGACGCCCCATTGAAATTCTTTGTGTTGAGGCTGTCTTATCCCCTCCCCCCAAACCATAAGGCAGTCTCAGCACTTTTTTATTAAAGGGGGATTTCCATGAAACGAGTGATCAGTATTGATCTTTTCCGCGGACTTACTATAGCCCTGATGATCTTTGTAAATGATGTGGCTTCCGTGCCGGATGCACCGGGATGGCTGCATCATGCAGGTGCCAATACCGATGGGATGACCTTGCCGGATCTGGTATTCCCCGCCTTTCTCTTTATTGTAGGGATGGTTATACCTATAGCCCTTGAAAAACGAATGTCTCATGGCATTATTCCCTCAATCAGACATATCGGCGAACGAAGCCTGGCTTTAATCATTATGGGGGTTATGATGCTGAATTCCGGTGCGTATAATCCTCATATTGCCCTGCTCCCCAAAACACTCTGGCAACTGCTGATGTATACTTCCTTTTTTATGATTTGGAACATCTGGGAAGACAGACCCAAAGTAAAACAATATATTCCAAAAATCGGATGGATTCTGCTCCTTTTCCTTGCCATAACCTACCGCCGGGGCGATATAGCCAACAGCCAATGGCTCCGGACAGGCTGGTGGGGTATATTGGGACTCATTGGATGGGCTTATGCCGTGGCTTCCCTGATTTATCTGTTTTTTAAAGACCGTGAAGACATCATCATCCTCAGCATGGGGTTTTGCATCCTTCTTTTCATTGGTGAAGTATCCGGCCGGTTCGATGCCCTTCAGCCCCTTGTGGATTTTATTCACCCGGGGAAATTTATCGGGACCCATGTGCTGATTGTTCTGGCAGGACTCTATGCCGGCTTGCAACTGAAAAAGGGACAGGGTATTATCCTGAAACATTTGCCGGGTGAAGCCTTCGGATTATGGCTTGCCGGCTGGTTATTGCACAAGGTGTACATCGTTTCTAAAATTCAGGCAACTCCTGTGTGGGGACTCTGGAGCGCAGCCCTGTGCGTCTTGATTTTTCTGCTGATTTATCTTGTCACCGATGTAAAAGGCCTGAAAAAATGGGGCAAACCCCTTCAACCTTCGGCACAAAATCCCCTCACAGCCTATTTGCTTCCGGCTGTTTTCTATATTCTTTTTGATACCCTGGCGATTCCGTATTTTCAATGGGGGCATATCCATGCCGGTGTGGGTATCATCAGAGCCTTTCTCTTTACAGCTTTTATATTGCTAATAACTCACTTGCTTACCCGGTATAAAATCAGAATCAAGCTCTAAATGATATTTATCAATGTGATATTTTAGATTCTATACTTCTTTTTTTGAATCTCAGATTGATTTAAATTAAATAAATGATTAAAGATCGTTACAAATCCCTTGTTTCATTTTTGAATAAAGTGGTTGGAATTACAGCCATTTTTGCCCTTTTCAGCCTGATGTTTGAAAGAACACATTATGCGGCACCATATTTACTCTTTTTCAATAAATTAAATGCCGGAATCCTGATTCTGTTTATCAGCGATGTCATCATTAAAATTCTCATTTCAAAAAATAAATTTCAGCACATAAAAGGAAATTGGTACGATTTCATTGTTTTTATCCCCCTGTTTCAGCATTATCCTTTCATCCATGATGACGCCTTGTCAATCATCCTGAAACAGATCATCATCATCGTCATGATTTTTTCTCGTTTGCGGAAAGCCAGGAGTCTTATCAGCAATCTGGGCCTTCACCCCGCTCGGCTTATGATTCTCTCCTTTTTTCTGACTATCTGTGCCGGCGCCGTAGTTCTGACGCTCCCCATAGTTACTACATCCGGCGTTCAAACACCTCTTGTGGATGCCATGTTTACCTCTACATCGGCTATATGCGTCACGGGATTGATTGTCCGGGATACCGCCACGTGGTTTAATACCATCGGTCAAAGCGTCATAGCTATTCTTATTCAACTCGGCGGGTTGGGAATCATGACCTTTTCCGTATTTTTAGCTCTTGTCGGGGGTAAAAGGATGAGCATCAAGGACAGAACACTGGTCCAGAATGTTCTGGATAATGATACGCTTTCTGACGCTTTTCGAATCATCTTTTTTATCATTAAACTGACATTTATTGTAGAGTTTATCGGGGCTGTTGGACTTGTTTTTGCCTGGCGGGATTTTTACCCCACCTGGGGGCAAACCATCTATCATTCCGTCTTTCACTCCGTATCTGCTTTTTGCAACGCCGGATTTTCGACAAATACAGACAGCTTGATGCCTCATCGGTTTGATCTGGCGACAAATTTTATTATAGCCGGCCTGATTATCATTGGTGGACTTGGCTTTTTGGCTTTGAGAAATATAACCACCGCTTTTCAAAAATTGTTTTCCGGGAAGAAAAGCCGCATCCCCCGTTTGAAAGTACAAACCCGAATTGTCCTTCGAGTTACCTTTATTCTGATTGTAGCAGGTATGGCAGGAATTTACCTTTTTGAAAGACAGCATTTCGGGACAGACTCCACACGAAATGCCCTGCTGCTCTCCTTTTTCCAATCCGTAACGACACGAACCGCCGGCTTTAATACGGCACTAATCTCCACTATGTCTTCACCTACCCTGCTCCTTATGATTTTTCTCATGTTTATCGGCGCATCTCCCGGCTCCACAGGCGGCGGATTAAAAACCACTACCTTTGCCGTTTTATGGCTGACCATGATCCGGGGAGTGACGTCCAAAAACAATCTGGAAGTCATGAAACGGACCATCTCTGCCGATACCATTCAAAAAGCACTGACAGTCCTTTTATTCTATTTGGTTTTTATCGGAGTCCTTCTCCTGGCACTGGTCTATGTAGAACCTTTTCCTTTCATGGATATTCTATTCGAAACCATCAGCGCCGTAGGAACAGTGGGACTATCCACCGGAATTACCGGGGATTTATCCAATACCGGTAAAATTTTGATAATGATTCTGATGTTTATCGGACGGCTGGGTCCCCTGACCATCGGATATGCCCTGGTCTTCGGCAATAAACCTCAAAATTATACCTATGCCGAAGAACACATTATGATTGGATAGAGTTTTTAAAACTGGAGTAAGATTATGCGAAGTATAGCAGTCATCGGTTTGGGGACCTTTGGAAGAACCTTGGCACTGGAACTGACAGAACATGGTGCTCAGGTGATTGCCATTGACATTAATAAGGATCAAATCGAAGCCGTGAAAGAATCGGTTACCTATGCCGTTGCTTTGAATTCCATGGACAGAACAGCCCTGGAGGGTATCGCCATTAAAGATGTGGATCTGGCCGTTGTCTGCATCGGAGATGACGTGGAAGCCAATCTGCTCACGACACTCCTGCTGAAAAAAATGGGTATTAAAAAAATCTGGGCCCGGGCGATCAATGACCTTCAGCGGGAAATCCTCCGAATCATGGATATCGATGAGATTGTCAGCATTGAAGAACAAATGGGGAAAACAATTGCCCGGGGACTCATATCAAGCAATGTAACGAAATTTATCCCTATATCCGAAGGCCATAGCATTGCCGAAGTGAAAATACCCGATAAATATATCGGAAAAACGCTGGTGCAGATGAATCCCCGGAAAAATTACAATGTGAACATTGTAGGTATCAAACGCTATATACCGGATATTACCGAAGAAGGAGACAGAACTTTTCGGGAGGAATACAATGATGTCCCATTACCTACGGAAAAACTACAGGAAGGTGATATCCTTCTTGTTGCCGGTTCAGATGGGAATATTGAAAAATTCGCAAAGGATTAACCATGAAGAAAAAAAAGGAAAGAGACAGGAGTTTTAAACTGCCTTTGAAGATTCTCTGGTTCTTTCCGGGGTTGACAGGTTTAGGAGGATTGATTGCAGCCATTTATCTGGTTGATACCTTTTCCTTGTTTTTCTTTGTACTCGTTATTACTCTTTTATATATCGGCTTTTGGATATACTTAACTCTTCGCATTTTCCGGTTTAATAAGCGACTTGTCAATTATTTTCGTCGTCTTCTATCCGGAGATTTTTCCACAGGTATACACGATATTTCCTGGATAGACGACGAGATAACTCTGATTACAAATCTGGCAACCAAGGTGGCAGAACATTTGGAAACGTACGACACATTACGGGCAGACCGAACAGCCCTGAGTCTCCGGGCTCTGGAAGTCCTTTTCAGACGGGCAAGCCGGAAAATAATTATGGCTGATTTTGACAAATCGGTTTTCAAATTTACAAAACCCCTTCAGCAAGCTTTTGGTGTTGAACAGGATATATTCAGCTTTAATGTGATTGAAAAACAACCTAATAATGAACGTTTTTTTCGGCAATTCTTACTGGCGGCCCTGAAGGATGCCCAGGTCAAAGAATTTACAGCCACGCTGGAGCTGCCAATCAGGAATTCCTCCCTGGAACTTAAATTCAAGTTTGTTCCCATAAAAGACCGGTCCGAAAAGGTCCGTATCGCCTTTTTATATGTCGATAATCCAGACGACGACCCGGACGATTAAAAAATAGAAATTATTCATTCATTTTTATTCAGGATGGAATAGCTTTGTCCAGAAGGTTGAAAGTGTACCCCCGCTTTTTCAATACCTGTATCAAAGAATCCAGTTGATAATAAAAGGGGTCGGGCCTTTCAGGATGAACACCAATATGTAAAAGTAATATAAACCCGTTCAACCCGTTGTCTTCCTCATAATTTAGAATCCGTTCAAAGATGGTATCCGACGGGATATAACGGTTTCCCATGTCCGGGATGGTATAATCGGCATTTGAATAGGTGCCTGGACTGAAATTGACCAGAACAAGTCCTAATTCCTTTGTCCAGCGGGCAATTTCTTCGTTATACCATTCATAAGACGGCAGATAATAAGGTGCCTCTTCTTTTTGGATGCCAAAGCGGAACATCTCCCGGTAATTGTTCAGCACATCCCTTTCAAATTCTTCCCGGCTGACCAGGGTGGAATCGCGATTTTCCCAGCTGGCATATAACAAGTGCCTGTCAGAATGAGCTCCCAGGTAATGGCCATCCTCCCGCAATCCCTCAATGATGGGCTGGAAATCAGGGTTCCTATAGAAATTGCCCGTCAGAAAAAAAGAGGCTTTAATGCCATATTTGTCCAAAACTTCACGAATAACCGGTCCACCGTCGGCATACTCATCGCCCGTAAATACCAGATGGATTTGTTTCTGACTGGTGTCAGTCCGTGTAACAGCACCATGGCTGTATACCAGTGCTTTGTCTTGTTTAGATGCCGTACATCCGGCATAAACAAGCAATATCATTATCCAAATAGTCCAATTTTTCACTATAACCTCTCCGGGATACTTCATTTATTTGTGCTGCACATGATCCCTGGCATGAACCCATGTCATGACAAAACCCAGGGTGAGAGCCAGGCAAAAAGAGATTCCCCATTCGGCCATCGCCGTGCCATGAGTAATCCAACTGTAGAAAAATGTCACAATAACATTAACAATAAAAGTTACCGTGAAAATTCCGGCAAAATACACAAGAATTTTTCTCACGTTCATCATACCTCCTTTATGACAATTTTTTATTGGGAAAAACGATAGTGAAAGTCGTCCCCTTTTCATTGAAAATGTGAACCTCCCCATGAATCTGGGCTGCCAACAGATGGACAATACGTAGCCCCAGAGTGTCAGACTGTAATACGTTGACATCATGATTCAACCCTATACCGTCGTCTCCGATGACAAGTTCCAATTTTGAGTCTTCCAACGGGTGAAAAAATATATGAATTTTACCCTTGTTGCGATTTGGAAAAGCGTGTTTTAAAATATTGGTCACTAATTCATTGATGATTAATCCACAGGGGATTGCCGTATTAATATCCAGGTAGACCGAATCCACCTGAATATCCGCCTGGATATTCTTTTCCAGGTTAGTTGCCTGTAAATAGTGCCGGATAATAGTTTCAATATAATCTTTCATGTCTATCCGGGAAAAATTATCGGATTTATAGAGCTTTGCATGGACCAGACTCATGGAAAAAATCCGGTTGCGGATTTCATCAACGGCTTTCAATGCGTCCTCTTTCGTCCGGATATACCGCCTTTGCATATTCAGAAGGCTGATGATCACATTCAGATTATTCTTAACCCGATGGTGAATTTCCTTCAGGAGAATCTCTTTTTCTTTCAGATTATTTTTTAATTGGATATCCACTGTCCGGAGTTCGGTGGTATCCATACTGACTCCTTTTATAATAACCACTTCACCATTTTCAAGGACCGGAATCAGTTTGTTGTGTATATAACGGATGTATCCTCCGGGAACCACAATCCTTAATTCGACTTCAACAGGGGCTTTCTTCTTTTTGATAGTCTCCACAGTCGCCAGAAGCAAATGCTTGTCTTCAGGATGGACAACATGGACAAAATTCTCATATTTCAGCGTTTCAGATTGCCGGGAGAGACCAAAAACAATGGGGGTGTTTTCCGACCACGAAGCCTTATCGCTTTTCAAATCATATTCCCAGCTTCCCATACGGGCAATTTCCTGGGCAATATGGAGCGAAGTTTTGCTCTCCCTGAGGCGTTTTTCCATCAGTACACGCCGTTCTTCATTTCCAAGTAAGAGCCCCATCAACAGGGTTGCCACCGGAAATACAAGCATCACCGGTTTCCAGATACAGGCAATGGTGTTCAATGCCACTTCCCAGGGCAGAAGGAGCTGGCTGGCAAGCATGAATATGTGGGCAACAATTCCAACGCGCAATAAAGTCCATGGACCCATTTTGAGAGGATCATTATGCCAGAGTTTGCGAAATATCAGGCCGGTACCGGCACTGGTAATGATTGTTGCGATTCCTGCCATGGTTCCCGGGCCACCAATAAGTGTCCGGTATGTGGCGGCAATCAGCACAGATACCAGGGAAGTATATCCTCCACCGAACAATCCGGCCAGTACAAGCACAATGGATCGTCCATCATAGAAAATCCCCGACTGATAATGAACCGGCAGATTCATTCCGGCCACGGATATAATGCCAAATAACAGTCCTTTTAACAGTTTATTTCCAATGGACCCATCCCGGCGATAATGTACAACTACACTATAAAGCGAAGATAAAGCAATCAATAAAGCGGCATTGAAAATAAGCTGTACAATCATTGAGGAATGCCTTTCGGTTATTTTTAAGGGAAATTTATATAAAACGACAGGATAATTCCCAATATTTTACATAATCATCACATATTAAATATATATTTCATATCTTATCCCTGTTTAGCAGCAAATCCCGCTCCGGAAGGGCCACTGTTTCCAGATGCCAGGAGCTATACCCATCCGAACCAAAGGTATCCTGAATGAAGTTAAAAGTTTTCATCAGACGGATTTTTTCCACTTCGGCTTTATGGACATGCCCTGAACGGATTACAGAATGACTTCTAAGTGAATCAAGGATACAGGCAAAAAGATTTTCTTCCAAACCCGAAGCGTGAAATGGAGGATACCAGATAATACTATCCGGAAAATCTTCACTGAGTACGGCTGCCCCGATCTTTCTGACTTCTCCCCCACCGGTATACAAAACCGTTTTCACGTCCAATGAGTGGGGTAAAGAGCTGTAATAATAAACCAGATCTTTTCTGCTTTTCAATGAAACAAGTTTTTTTATATGGGGAAATGTTTTCAGAGATTCGGGGAAATCAAGAGGTGCCGAATCTGTATCCAGCAATTTAAAGGGGATCAGTTGAAGGGATTTCCAACGGATTTTCGGTACCTTGCTGAATTTATGAATCAGGTGATCACATTCCACCTCATAAGAGGCCATCAAACCTCCGGGAAAAATATCTCTTGCCGGCACATGGCGGACCGATATCTGTCTGAAGTTCATGGACCCTAAAAATTTTTCCAGCATCATATCCGGTCGTAAAACAGAGCACCGGACCTTATGGATTCTAAAATTTCGGGATAAAATGCGAACAAAAGGGACAATACAATGAGTGGCAAGGTCCAACCGGTATAGTTCTTTCCGGTATACAATCAAATCAAGATACAGGTATTCTCCCGGAGTATAGGATTTCCATCCGATTTCACCATATAGTCTGTCCTGTATGGTTATCAGCCATCGGGATGTCGGGGATCCGGACCATTTATCTACAACTGCTTTCTTAATGTGTTCCCTGCTTATGTGCTTCCATGCCGGATGGGTTTTTCGCATGTTCCATATTAAAGATATATGATTTTCCCGCACCGGAACAAGGGTTAGAGATTTAGGAAAGGAAAGAGTTGAATTCATGGTAAATAGGGTTTCTTCAGATATTTTTCTGCTTCCAGGACAGCCCGGGTTGTCTCTTTGGAATCCATAACCCGCTGATAATACCTAAGGGCTTTTTTACGATTCCCCTGAAGATCAGCCATTTGTCCGATTTTCAAAAGAGACCGGTTTTTCTGCCATTGATATTCAAAACAATAATTTTTTATGACTGCCTGAAACAGTGATTCAGCCTTTTGAAAATCGCCTTTCTCCATAGCATATACCGCCTGGACATATTTTTTTCTCAGTCCCCATACCCTTTTTCCCCCCTCACTAAGCCAGGTTGTATATTTGTCAAAATCCCCGAGGACTTCATCAGCCGGGTCAAAGTGGCCTGACAGAATCAGGGCTTCGGCATACAAAGAGCGGTTTTCAAGATTCCCGGGGTACTCTTTCAGCAGCTCCTCACCTATTGTGAGGGCTTTCGGATAATCACACATTTCATAGGTATAAATCAACAGAAGCAGGTGACCCGCTTCGGCTTTTGAACGTTCACCCCGATTCCAGGTCTGCCAAAAATAACCGAGTCCTCTCCGGATAGCTTCTTCAGCATCAATCACCGCTCCGACCACAGAATAATGCTGTGCCATAATACCGCTGTAAAACTCGTATGTCCCCATGGCGATAAGAGCATCCGTCAATGTAGTATCCAGTCCGTACGCCGTTTTAACCTTCTCGATTCCCCTGTAACCGTGATAATATCCCTGTAAATATTTATTCCCGGCCATATATACCTGTGATTTAAGTCCCAACAATGCTCCGTAATACATGAGAATATCGGCATATTCCGGATTTTTTTTATCCAGTGCTTTATCAAATACACTTTTTGCCTCTTCAACCCCATTCATGAGAAACTCATTTGCTTCCCGATACTGACCGTTGATTTTCAGCTTCATATATTCTGAATTCAAAAGGTAAAATATCCTCACAGGTTCGGGGACGTCTGCTTTTCTGAACAGAGATTGACCTTTGGAAAACTGATAATTCTGTATATCATGAACACCTTTTACTAAAAGACTGTCAGCCAACATGTGGCAGGGCAGTAAAGCAAAAAAAAGAGCCAGAACGGTTAGTGTACGGATTTTCCGGCTCATTTATAACGCCGGTTCGGATTGGGGACATTCACATCGCTGGGCACAATCCAGGCACCGGGATACCCGTTTTGACGGGCTTTACGTTCGACATCCATGGCATCAAGATCTCTGAGAAAATCCCCGACTCTCACTTTATAATAGGGGGATTCAAACACGATATAAACGGGCTGGTTGAAAAATTCCACGGCTCTGTCCGCCACATTTTCTGCCTGATTCACATCCTGGGTGGATACAATCTGAACGCGATATCCTCTCCGGACGGTGACGGAATCCTCAATATTCAGGCCTGTTGTATCCCGGATATAATCGATGATGGTTGAATCCGAAGCCTGAACAGTCTGATAGGAAAAAACCCGGTTATCTTTCAGGGTTTCAGGATCAATCCATTCATTCTGCCTGACCTGCGCAAAGGCAACCTTTATTATCAGCAAAAGGATAATACTCAATCGACCCATCAAATATCTCCAATCTGGTTTTGTTTAATCCAGCCTACCTTGTCATCATAATAAGAGACTTCCACCCAATCAGTCCCTGCTTTGTCCAGAATACGCACCTTCGATCCCTCATGGAGCATAAACAGGGTATTGGCCGCTTCCTGTGGAGCACTTTTCACTTCAACCTCTTTGTTTAAAAGAATACCAAAATGGTGGGTTTTATCATAATGACGTGTATGTAAGGAAAGGGACAGGCTGATGATAAACAGGATTGAGATTAAGAGGATCAGGGGATTTGAAAGGCGTTTCAACCAACGTTTTTTATAAAGTTTCCGGGAAATAAAAAAGAGGATAAGGCCGCTCATTAAAAAATATCCGGACAATCGAAAACTGAAGGATGCCCCCAGCATATCCCTCAGATCCCACCAGAGTTGGATAGGGAAAAATGCCTCAGGAAGCACCATTTTATCCGTAATCCGGAGCCTTGCCAGAGCCAGGTTGTGATTCACCTGTGTGTCTCTCGGCCGGATTCGTTTTGCTTTTTCCCAATACCGGATAGCTTGTCCGGTCTGACCAAGCCTGTAATAACAATTTCCCATATTGTAGTAAAGTTCAAAGCTTATCCGGCCTGTTTCGGCAATTTCTTCATAAAGGTCCAGAGCCAAACTATACTGTTCTGATGAATAATATGAATTAGCCTTCACAAAAAGACGTTCACGCTCTTCCTCCTGTGCAAACAGGGTCAAGGGGATGAGAATCAGCAAAATCAGATATTTGATATGCAACCTCATCTCTTTTTCTCCAGAAGACGAATCAAAGCCAGCATTTCCTTTTTCAATTGATGTGCTTTCGTAATTTCTGTTTCAGACGGTAAATAATTCAAAAATTCCACCTCTTTCCACCAGTTGTCAAACCGCTGCAAAAGGGTATCATCATCGATTTTTTTGCGGCAGTATGCCATCACGTCACTTCGGGTCAGATTTTGCCGACTGTGGCCTTTTTTATCTGCCACATACCGGGCAAAAAGTTTCGGAAGCATCATGATGATCTCTTCGGCATTCTCCGGTAATTCCCGGACAGCGGCTTCCAGGATTCTGTAAGCCGCTTTTTTTCTCACATAAGCCGGATTTCTTTCAAGGAATTTCTTCGTACAGGAAAAAATGGCCCATACAAGGCAAATCAGAAAAGATATAACGTAACCGGTCCAATCCACAGCACGAATAGTATTACGGGAATCTTCAGAGATAATCCGCCCTTCCTTGAGCTGAATAAAACGGATATCCTGAGACAAAAGTTCCACTTCCCGGCGGCTGAGCCCCTGCTGTTTTTCCCGTATCAGATGGGTATTGGGCGTTACCGTTAAAATCAGGTCGGAAACCATCTGCTTCTTATATTTTCCGTCTTCCGGAGAAAAATAGGAAAATTCAACCGGTTCAAAATAATAGGTCCCCTGATAATTGGGAATGATCACATACTCCCATGTTTTGCTGCCGGTATATCCCTGATCGGTCAGGCGGACCTTTTCCTGATTCTCCGGCTCAAAAACCATGAACTGGTCCGGAAATTCCGGCTTGGGAAATGTAAAATTCTTAAAATTCCCCTTTCCTTTCACTTCAATCTTTAAAGTAACAGCTTGATTTTCTTCAGTTTGTACTGTATCAAAAGCAGCATTCAGGGTAAACGACCCCACGGCTCCCGTAAAAGAAGCCGGCGGATCAGACGGCAGGGGACGGATATTCAGGATCAGCTCAGGTGATACCACATCCACATTTCTCAATTGGATACCCATGCCAAAAGGGTCATCAAAAATGGAGCGCCTGCCCTGGCGGGGACTTTCCACTTCCAGGCGAATAACCTGGGACGGGATAGTGTCTTTGCCGCTGATAGCCGGTGTGAGAATCACCTGCTGCAAAACCGCCGTCTGGTAGGATACTCCCTGCACTGTTTCAGTCCTGACTACAGGATTTCGCGGAACCGGCAGGAAATCGGTCAGATATCCTGTAAACAGGGTTTTATCCACGTGGTAATTCCGGATATTTTCACGAAAATAAATTTTATAAGATAAGACAAAGGGCTCCCCTACATAAGGGGTGCGGGTTGAGGGAAGGAGCTCAAAATAGAATGGTTTCAAACGAGTCTGATCGGCCCGGGTATCAGGAATGCCTTCTGGCTCCCGGACCCTGATAGTCACCGGTTCAGTTTGAAAGGACTGCCGCTTATTCTGAAATGTGTAGGATGGGATGGTCAGCCGGCCCGTTTTCAAAGGAGCCAGGGTATAAGTCACAGAATACACTTTCATGGACTGCCCGTTAATCCAGGAATACTGGTTTGATTTTGACGGACCGGATATGACGCTAAAATCTTTAAGGCGGGAAACATCCGGGTCGGGATTGCCGGAAAAGTTCTCAAAGGTGAATGTCAACAGGAACCGTTCTTTCAGAGAGATTTCATTTTCTGAAACAGAGACACTCACACGGGGGGTGGCAGCGACAAGAATTCCTGTTCCCATGACTCCTATCAGAAGCCCTGCAAAAACCCTGATACATAATAAAAACAGTTCTTTTTTTAAAATAGCCCTGCTCACCAGTCTTTCTCTCTTTCAATCTTTGACTTTTGGTACCGGTATCTGAGAATTTCTTTCATGGCTTCTTTTTCTTTTTCCCGCATGGCATCCAGTAAATTTACCATTTGTTGACGGGTGAGTTCCTCTTCTTTTTGCTCCGGCCGGGATTCTTGTTGCCGGGGTTGAGATTCTTCCGGCTCTGCCTGATCCTTGCCCTTTTTTTCCTGCTGGTTTTGATTTTCTTTATCTTCACTCTTTTGCGAATCTTGTTGATTTTCTTCGTCCGGGGATTTTTGTTCCTTTTCTTTTTCCTGTTTTTCTTTCTCCTTCTGATCCTGGCGGTTGGATTGTTGATCCTGCTGTTGCTGGAGCTGAGCCTTGATAAGCTCGTACATCACTTTGCTGTTGATATCCCGGGGATTGAGGAGAATAGCCTGTTCAAAGGCTTTTAATGCTTCATCAAGCTTTCCCTCCTTTGCCTTCAGGTGTCCCCGGTTATACCAGGTTTTTGCCAGGAACTCAGGATCTTCCGAATATCGCATTGTCTTGTCAAAATGAGTGGCTGCCAGGTCCGAGCGACCGGCCTTCAGGGCAGATGTCCCTGCATTGTAGTGTAATACCTTATTGTCCGGCTCATCCTCAAGTCTTTTCAAATAATAGGCGAGAGAGGTATCGTACTTTCCTTCATAAAATGCATTCAATCCCGGATCGGCTCCCCAAAGGACTGTTGCCAGGAAAAGCTGTATCACCACGAAATATTTACATCGTTGTGTCTGCATCATTCCTTTTTCCGTTTTCCGGTATTAGTCCACTCACAAGAAATAAAAGTAATGCCAGACCTAAAAAGATCTGAAACAGTTGTTTAAACTGACCATATTCATGGGTTTGAAATACTTTTTTATCGAGTTTGGAAATATCGTTGTAAATCTGAAGCAGGGGATTTTCCACATCCGTAAGACGCAGGTATTCCCCGCCGGTGGCATGGGCCATTTGCCAGAGGGCATCCTCGTTCAGTTGTGTGATAATCACTTTGCCCGATTTGTCCCGTTTATAATCTGCCAGTTGACCGTTTTTATATACCGGGATGGGGGCCCCTTCAAGGGTTCCCACACCGACCGAATAGATGATCACACCCTTACCGGCTGCTTGTTTCACTGCTTCTTCAATTTGTTTTTCGTGATCCTCACCGTCACTGATCAGTATCAGGACTTTGTGCTTATCATCTTTTTCGGGAAAAGCACCGGTTGCAACGGTAATGGCATCGGCAATAGCCGAGCCCTGGACAGGCAGCAGGTTTACATCCATCACATCCAGAAGCATGCGGGCGGCCCGGTGGTCCAGAGTCAACGGGCACTGAAGGTGGGCCACACCGGCAAATCCCACCAGACCTACCCGGTCCCCTTTTAAAACAGAAAACATTTTGACAATCTCAAGTTTTGCTCTTTCAAGCCGGGAGGGTTTCACATCGGCCGCACTCATACTCTGACTCAAATCCAGGACAACAAGAATATCCACTCCTTCCCGCTGAACTTCCCGGATTTCCGTCCCTACACCCGGTCCGGTCAGGGCAAAAATACACAATGCCAATCCTGTATATTCCAGAAAATAAATCATTTTCCGGCGGGTCGGATTAATATGAATAATGCGTGGATAAGTTTTTGAATGGAAAAAAACTTTTCTATGCCGTTTCCAGCGCGACGTATCCACCGACCGGATCATCATAAGAAAGGGAATCAGTAATAGAAGCCACAATGCCTGGGGATGTGTCAGTTCAATCATGGCCGCACCCTCCACAATACACGACCCAAAATCCACCCAAGAATAAAGAGAATCAATGCCGGTATCAAAAAGCGGTAAAAGAGTTCCTCCCAGTCAGTAAATTGTGAAACTTTTATCTCTGTCTTTTCCATTTCGGAAATATCCTGCCAGATCTGATTTAATTTATCTTCCGTATCGGCCCGGAAGAAGGTTCCGCCGGTTTTTTCGGCAACTTCCGTTAAAAGTTCCTCATTGACTTCAATTTGGACCGGTATCATCCGGTGGCCAAAGAGGGGATCATCCACCGGCATCCTCACCTGTCCATGCATACCCATGGCGATGGTATAGATTTTAATATCAAATTCCCGGGCAAAATCCGCTGCCGTCAGCGGATCAATTTCCCCGGCATTGTTATCCCCGTCGCTGAGAAGAATGATGATTTTGCTTTTTGCATCCGAATCCCTCAACCGGTTTACACCATTGGCAATAGCCAGCCCGATAGCCGTCCCGTCCAGGTTTTCCGGAATGATCTGTACATCCTCAATCATCCCGTTTAAAACATCATAATCCACCGTGAGGGGACACTGGAGAAAGGCTTCAGCTGCAAAAACAACCAGCCCGATGCGGTCTGTGGTACGTCCCCGGACAAAATCCATGGCAACCTGCTTTGCGGCTTCAAGTCTGTTGGGCTTAAAATCCACAGCCCGCATGGAACCGGAAATATCCAACGTGATCATGATATCTATCCCGGGCTGGGTCAATTCACGGGTTACATTCCCTCGTTGCGGCCGTGCCAGAGCCACAATCATCAGGATAAAAGCCGCATATTTTAAAATCAGGGGAATTAGGAGTTTTATAGGATACCCGGGGGCAAATTTTCGGAGTGAGACCAGAGTTCCGATACGAAGGGTAAAGCGCCTTGAAAAACGACGACGGAATTCCGTTATAATCAATGGTATCAGAAGCAGCAGAGAAAAGAAAATTTCCGGATTCTGAAATCTGAACATATTTTCCTTGAATCGTTATTATCCACCATACAAATCCTCAGGTGAGGATTGATTCACTGTTCCGGTCAATTCCGGGACATTTCAATCGTATGACCTAAACGCAAAATAGTTCCTTCATCATAGGCTCTGCCAATTATCTGACATCCTACAGGCAGTCCCCCTTTTCCAGGCTTTCCGGGAACACTCAGAGCAGGCAGACCGGCAATATTTACAGAAACAGTAAATATATCGCTTAAATACATTCTGAGTGGATCGTTGATATTCTCACCCAGTTTAAAAGCCGTTGTCGGTGTTGTGGGGAGCATGATTCCGTCCAAATCATTCAGCAGCGTGGCAAATTCCCGGGCGATTAAAGTACGGACCTTCTGTCCCCGGGCATAATAAGCCTCATAATAGCCGGATGAAAGAACGTAGGTTCCCAGCATAATCCGCCGTTTAACTTCCGAACCGAATCCCTTTGAGCGGTTTTCGGCATAACAGGAAAAAAGGTCATCGGTGCCTGTCTTCTGATTCACGCCATACCGAATTCCGTCAAACCGGGCCAGATTACTGGATGCCTCGGCCGTTGCCAGGATATAATAGACGGCAATGGCATAATCGGCATATTTCAATTCAATTTCCCGAAACATGACTCCGGCTTTTTCCAGAGTTTCCACCGCATCCCGAAAGGAATCCATCACATCCGGATTCACTCCTTTTTCAAGCAAATGCCAGGGAATGCCCAGAGTCAGTCCGTTCACTCCCTCATCCAATGCACGAACATAATTCCCGACAGGAACGTCGGCAGATGTGGAATCCCGGGGATCTTTCCCCGCAATAACTTCCAGGAGTTCCGCAGACTGTCGGACTGTCCGGGTAATGGGACCGATCTGGTCAAAGGAGGATGCAAAGGCCGTGAGACCATAACGGGATACCCGACCGTATGTGGGTTTGAGTCCCACCGTGCCCGTAAACGCCGCCGGCTGGCGGATTGATCCCCCTGTATCCGATCCCAGAGCATAATCTACGAGCCCTGATGCCACTGCAGCAGCCGAGCCGCCACTGGAGCCTCCCGGAACACGTGTTTCGTCAACAGGATTTTTTACGGCTCCTTCGGCGGAATACTCATTGGAAGACCCCATAGCAAATTCATCCATGTTTGTCTTACCAAAAATGACTCCTCCGGCAGCCCGGATTTTTTCAATCACCGTGGCATCATAAGGGGAACGGAATGTCTTTAAAATCCTGCTTGCACATGTAGTTGGCAAACCATGCACATTGATGTTGTCTTTGACTGCAATGATTTTCCCTGATAACGGGCCCTGAATAGCCGCCTGTTCTTCAAGATGTTTCCGAAGCCACGCTTTATCCACGGTGACAAATATGGGATTGTCGGACTGGCTTACCGCCTCAACCAATTCGTAAATGTGATCCTCTGCTGAACGTTTCATAAATCCCCGGTTTTCTTAACCCTTTTTCTCTTCTTTACGACTGTCCTGTCCAGCGGACTTTTCCGCCTTATTCTCCTCTTCATCATCCCCGACATTTTCCAGTTCGTCCTTTACGTCATGTGCCGCTTTTTTAAACTCCCGAAGGCCCTTTCCAAGTCCTTTGGCCAATTCAGGGAGTTTTTTCGGACCGAAAATCAATAGAATGATCACCAGGATAATAATGAGTTCCCATGGACCGAAATTCATTGTAACCTCACTTTCATCGTGTATATTTTAAGATATAAAACCCAAATACAATCCCCAAAAGACTCACCACATTCATCCGAAGTATGAGAGAAAAACTGAATTCAATGATACTCAGATCAATGGTCAGGGGATTTGTAAAACCAAAAGCATATTTCTTCAAAAGGAATTCCCTTACCACACTCTCGGGCAGAATCATTCCGAACAATTCACCAAGTATACCGCCGATGATGGCACCCAACAAGATAATTCCCAATGCTTTTCCAACCGAAAATTTTTGTTTCATTGATCTGTCCTCAACACATTGAATAAGTTTGCTCCGGAAATATCACCGATAACCTCATCAACAACCCTTTCAGGATGCAAAAGAAAAGCTGCAACCGGATATTTCTTGAATCCTACTCCCAAAATCCGCTCGTCTGCTTTGGAAACCACGATGGAATTTATGGTATCATCCCGGGAAAATGAATGAAATCTATAGGATTCAGGCCAGCTCACCTCTTCATTTATATCATACCGGGTAAGCCAGAAATTAGTATTATCGGTAATAATGGAAGAGCCGGCCGAAGGCCTTTTTTTGTCCTTGAGAGGAATGAGATCCGCGGTAAGTCCCTGGCTTGCTTTAATAAAATAATATCCTTCGGCAATGGCTAAAACCGGTTTATAATTCCTTATGACGTGGGCGATCAGATGACTGTCCTTTACATCGGAATACCCGGGAACATATAATCCGCCGGGTATGAGGAGTGCCGAGATTTCATCGGGGTTCCAGTTCCCGCTTTCCAGAAACACCGCTTTCTGACCGCAACAATTCCGGACAGCCCAGTACAGGTCGTGATCTCCGCTGGCGCCCGGATATTTCAGTATACCGATTTTTTCCATACGCTTACCTTACCTTTTGAAAACTTCTGCTGATTTATTTTCTGCCTGAAGGCTTGGCCAGGACAAGTTCGCTGTTGATTATTTTTTGATTCCGCCAGATTTCCAGATGGATCACATCTCCGGTTTTCAGGTAATTTTCATTGATAACCCGGTAAATATCCCGTGTATTCGTAATAGGTATATCATTGACTTTCCGGATAATATCTCCGACTTTCAGGCCGGCCTTATGGGCGGAACTGTTTTTCCGGACATCCGTCACAATGACACCCTGTTTAAAGGGTAAATTCAAATAGGCTGCTATATATTGATCCAGGGTTTGCACGCTGAGACCGGTTTCAAATCCCCTTTCTACATATCCACTACGGATCAATTCATCCACGACGGTTTTCATTCTGTTTACAGGGATGGCGAAGCCTACACCGACAGATCCTCCAACCTGACTTCCTCCTGTAAAAATAAAGGTATTAATGCCGATCATCTCGCCGTGGACATTCACAAGGGCACCTCCGCTATTACCCGAATTAATACTGGCATCAGTTTGGATCATTTCCTGATAGACCCTTCCACCGGCCTGTTCTCCGAAATTGACATTTTTCGAACTGACAATACCAATGGTTGCCGTGGGCTGATTGCTTATATCAAAAAGTCCGAAAGGATTTCCCAAAGCCACCACCCATTCCCCGATGATCACGTCATCACTGTCACCAATTTCAATGTTTGGAAGGTCCTTAGCCTCAATTTTCAAAAGGGAAATATCGGTCAAGTCATCTACACCTACAACCTCTGCAGGATAACGGGCACCACCACTAAGAGTGACAATCACCTTTACGGCATTCTTTCCCACCACATGGGCATTTGTAATGATGTATCCGTCGTCACTGATAATTACCCCGCTTCCCATACTTTTCACTTCCCGTTTATAAAGCTGTCCGGGAAAAAGCAGATTCCACAACGGATCATTATGGACTGTTCCGGGCGATAGAGCCCTGATTTCCGTCACATGAATACCGACTACTGCCGGTACACACTTTTCAATGGCATTCGTGATGGCATTCCGGCGGCTTTCCGTTACCTGTTGATTCAGATTGTCCGACTTTTGCGGACCGATAAATTGCGCCGGAGCTGATATCACAGTCATCAGAATAAGGGTTATACAAATGAGCCTTTTATCTTTCAGCATTATGATACTCCTGACCATTGCCATGTAATCTGCGGATTATAAATGACTTCCTCAAGCACTAATCCCCGGGCAGGGGCCGTAACAGCCCCTGAGCCATGGTTATGCTTCTTCAGAATGTTTTCAAAATCTTCAACCGTGTATCGCCCCTTCCCCACTTCTACCATGGTGCCGGCAAGAGAGCGGACCATGGAATGAAGAAACCGGTTCGCCTGCACTGTGAAAAACAGTTCCGAACCTATAACGTGCCATCCGGCAGTCTGAATATCACATTTTTTGTTTTCTGTTTCTGTCTGACTCAGGCAAAAGGATGTAAAATCATGTTCACCGGATATGACAGGCAGGCACTGTTTCATGGCAGATACATCAAGAGATTGATAGATCTGCCAGGCAAAACGGCGTTTTAAAACCGTAATTCCGTTGAATATCCTATAAGTATATCGCCGTGAAACAGCATCAAAACGGGCATGAAAGGTATCGTCCACCCGGGAAACCCCTATGATGCGAATATCTTCCGGCAAATAGCTGTTTAAAGCCATCCCCAGTTTATGGCAAGGAATTTTATCCGGCAGATCGGCATGAAAGATTTGTCCTGCTGCATGGACTCCAGAATCCGTCCGTCCGCTGCCAACAATACGTATATCCAGTTGATAAAGGGCAAGAAAAGCTTTTTCAATGGCCTCCTGAATGGTGGGCTGATCCGGTTGAAGCTGAAACCCGCAATAGGCGGTCCCTTCATATTCCGTGCGAAAGGCAAAACGTTTAAGAGCCATATTCTCCGCTCCTGCCGAACCCGCGGGTGGTTAAAGCCACCGACAATTGATCCACACGTTCAAAAGATCCTATAAAGAGGGGAATAATAAGAGATATGTAATAACGAACCTGTTTCAGAAGGCCCTTCTCTTTTTTAATCCCCAGAATCCTGTGGACCTGGATCAGTGACCGGTACTCGTCACGAATAACCCGAAAATACTGCATTCCGATAAAAAGTCCGGCAGAAAAAGGATGCTGTTTCCCGTCCCTCTTCAACAAACGGTTTTGCAACCTGGCGGACAATCCATCCATATCGGAAAGGGGATTATAATTGAACATCAGGGCCACCACTCCCATGACATTCAGGTTACGGAGCGTAAAATATCCGGCTACAGACCACAACTGCTTTTCCCTGAAAGCACCCCAGTAATCACCAACTCCGATCCGGAAAAAAAGATGAACACCAAGGGTGATTAAAAGAAAGGGAGACATGGATATGAGAAAACGGCCGATTCGGCTGGGATTGGGAGCAAAAATAATCAGGGGAATGAGCATCAAACTGAAAATCATCTGGTAAATAACTCCCGGAAACCATACGGCGATTAACATGGCAAGAAAGAGAAGAGAATACATATTTTTATACTTTGTCGGTTTCTTCATGGGTTCAGGACAATGGACAGGTTGATTGAGGTTTCTTCCGGGGTTATTTGTAAAGAGGATTCCATGGAACGGCTCAGATAGGCAACATCCAACACACTCACAAGACGATTGAATATCATCCCGCCAATCAAAAAGGTCATCCGGTGGTCTGTCCTGTCTTTCCGGATCCGGATATCCCTGAATGTGTTGGCATGATCCAAAGATTCCCAATTCCAGGCATACTGTTCATCATAGATTTTATCAGGCATCCTGTTTTCAAGCATCTCTTCCCGGTGATCCTCCCAACTCAGGTAACTGCCCATATCCACCCAATACTGGGAACTTCCATAAAAAGATGCCGCACCGGAATGGGCTTCGGCATAATGAACCATATCGTCATGCTGCACATCCCTGTACAGATACAAACCGGCATAGGAGACCCAGAGTGCAGCTTCAGCAATTATGAATCCCCGCCCTCTGCGGGATGCGTCCAGACTATGTTCACCCCAACCGGGAAGGATCAGACTTTTTAATATGGCCCTATTATCTGATGCGTGGACAATACTCATCAACATGAAAAAGAGAAAGAGACACTTTTTGAAAATTTTCACGGAATCCTCACTTCTTTATTTAAAAGCGGATGAAAAACAAACCCAGAATCACCAGATTGGTCACTGCAAACCACAGTGAAAAATTCCGGATCTGTTTAAGAACGATTTTTCCGGCGACAGGTTTCAGATAAAAAACGCCGGCTAAGACCGGACCTCCGGATTTATTTTCCAAAAGAATTTCATACCGGATGGAATCGGACAAATCCGTCATCATCAGAGAACCTTTCCAGTCTGCTGCCGTAGAGTCTTCCACCAGCAAATAATCCTGTTCATTCAATGTTTTGCAGACCTTTTCAAGATATGGTGTATCGGGCGGGAAGTAAACCCGCTCCTTCTCATCTGCGGCAAAAAGCAGAGAAATTGCCAAAAGCATACCTAAAAGCATCTTACGGGTCATTGCGATTCCTTTTTACCGGCCACAGGGGAGTGAGCAAAACCCCCATCAGAACTCCGCACAGGATAAAGGCAAAAGTATTTCCGGACTTCACATAAGGGCTTTGCATGTCAGGGACCGTCATTCGGACATCCAGGATGCCACGGGTATTCAGGGGAAGTTCTTTCAGGATGCGTCCCGTATGGTCGATGGCCATGGAAACGCCGGTATTGGCACAGCGGATGACGGGTCTTCGGGTTTCAACGGCACGAAAAATTGCCTGAGAGGCATGCTGATAAGGTCCCCAGGAATCTCCAAACCAGCTGTCATTGGTCACCAGGATGTGATATTCACCTCCGTTCCGGATTTTTATCAAGGCCTCCCGGGAAAATACCGATTCATAGCAAATCATGGGAGCCAGGGTAACATCCAGAGAATCAACTCTCAGCAACGGTTCGTTTTTTCCGGCAGTAAAATTCCCCTGTCCCAGATTCAAACGGGATAAGCGGGGAAATACATCGGACAGGGGGATATACTCCCCGAACGGAACCAGTTTTTGTTTGTTATATTTTCCACTAATCCCCTGTTGAGGTTCAAATACATACAGGCTGTTTGTTACATAGACCTTGCCGTTCCGGACAAAATAGTCGGGGACCCCGGAAATCAAAACACAGCCTGTTTCCCGGCTTAATTCTTCCAGCATGGATCGGTACTTAATCTGAGTCCGGATATAGACGGGAGTGGCGCTTTCAGGCCAGACGATGATATCCACACTATCCACCCCCGGTGCCCGGCTGAGGGATATCATGGTATCAAAAATTTCATCCCGCCTTTCTCTTTCCCATTTTTCGTGAGAATCATAATCCGGCTGTACCAGCCGAAAAACATGGGATTTAGCAGGCTCGTTCTGTTGATACAGCCGAAAAATACCATAGGTATAGGGGACAATCAGGAAAATTCCCAAAAGGACATAAAAAATTTGCCGGATTCCCCGGTATGCCGGGACCTTCATCAAAAGACAGAACAAAAGGGTGTTCACAGATACCAGAAGAAAGGAAATGAGAAAGGGTCCCCCCAGATCAGCCATCTGAATAAAGGGAAGGTTGGCCGTTTGACCATTCGCCACAAGGACCCATTGAAAGCCCAGGGCTCCAAATGAGCGGATAAATTCCACAACAGTCCACACAATAGGAAAGACAAAAAGGCCTAATCCTCCATGGCGACGGATATACAGGACAGTTATCCAGCCCATCACTCCGTAATTCAAAGCAAGAAAGGCGGCGGCCATCAAGGCAGACAGGGTGACAAGCCATACAGAAGCCCCGCTGTTAAAAGCAAGCCAGTGGACCAGAACCAATGAATAGATAAAACCGAAAAAATAGCCCCGGGCAAAGCCTTTTTCCGGCTCCATGTAAAAGACATACAGGAGGGGAAGCAGGGCAAAATATCCCAGGATCCAGGCATTGACCGGTGGAAAGGTCATGGCCAAGGCCAGGGCTGATACAAGAATCAGGATTTTGTTTTTCAGGGTGCCTTTCATCGTTTCAATCCGTAATCAAGATATTCCTGTAAAATGATCCGTGCAGACATTTGATCAACAAGGCCCTTGTTTTCCGAAGGTTTGAGCCCTTTCTGACGGAGGATATTTTTTGCTTCGACACTGGTAAAGCGTTCATCCCATAGAGTTACGGGGACGGAGATACGCTTTTTCAGGGCCTCAACAAAGCGGTCCACTTCCAGGGTTTGACGGGTTTTAACCCCCCGGAGTCCCAGGGGATATCCCACCAGTACCTGGCTTACATCCCATTTTACGATAAGATTTTCAAGTGCCTGTAACAGCAAATCCTCCTCATCCACCTGCAGAGTATCCAGCGGGGTTGCCACAACATTGAGCGGATCTGAAAGGGCAAGTCCCACCCTTTTATGACCATAATCCACGGCCAGAATTCTACTCATGGCTATTCAACGGGGTTTTCAGATATTCTTTGAGAATTTTTCCCGGTTTGAAATGGGTCTTCCTTCGGGGGGGTACGTGGACAATTTCATTGGTTCGCGGGTTCCGTGCCATGGGTTTCGCCTGGGTGGGTTTCACTTCAAACACGCCAAAATTCCTGATTTCAATGCGGACTTTCTCCGCCGTTTCGTCCATCAGCAGCTCCCGGAGGACAGAAAAAAGTCCGTCCACCATCTCTTCTGCAACATAGAGGTTTAAATCCATCAGGTTCTGCAATTTTACGGCAACGTCTTTTTTTGTGTACGTTATTTCAGTCATAATCCCTTCCTAAATACGTTCAACCGAGAGAATCCCGGGAATTTTCTTGATCTTTGCTATAATCCGTCCGGCATGACGGACATTTTCCACCATTATGGCCACCTGTCCCCTGGCCAGTTTACCTTCCACATCAAAATTTACGGACAACATATTGGTATTCATTTCACGAATTACTGCCACAATATCATACATCATGTTCTTACGGTCTTCACAAATGATATTGAGCCGGACAATAAAAGTTCGCCCGCTTTTCAAATCCCAGGTAACGTCAATCAGCCGATCCTGTTCAGACTCAATTTTCGGAATGTTTTTGCAGTTGCTGCGATGGACCGTAATGCCCCGCCCCCGGGTAATAAAGCCGACAATATCATCACCGGGGATGGGATTACAACATTTGGCAAACTGGACCATCACATTGTCCAGGCCCTGAACGGTCACCCCCTGGGTTGTCCGGGTAAAGGGACGGAGGATTTTTGCCACGGTAAATTCACTATCACCGGGTTTTCCCGAATCATCCAACAGGGTATTTACCACATCCCTGAGTGTCAGATCCCCCTTTCCCAGAGCCTGGTGAAACAGATCCAGGGTTTGATAACCCATTTCCTGATATCGTTCCCTCACCTCTTTGATCTTATCCGATTTCTTCAGCCGCCGGAGTCCCTTTTCCAGGATTTCTTCACCCAGCTTAACACTCTGTTCAAATTCATTCCGCTGAAGCCATTTGCGGATTCGGGAACGGGCTTTATTGGTACGGACGTATTTCAGCCAGTTATAGCTTGGGCTGTGGTTGGCGGATGTAATAATTTCTATCTGATCACCACTGCTCAATTCGGTATTCAGAGGAACAATTTTGGCATTGACCTTGGCACCGATGCACCGCAGACCGATTTCCGTATGAACGGCAAAGGCAAAATCAAGGGCTGTGGATCCTTTGGGAAGACTGATCAGGTCCCCCTTGGGCGTAAAAACAAAAATTTCATCCTTGAAAAGGTCGATCTTCAGGGTTTCCATAAAATCCGACTCATTGGCTGAATCGGATTTAAGCATGTCAACAAGATCTCTGAGCCACTGAATATGTTTATCCAGACTGTCATCATTTTCCTTGGATTCTTTGTACTTCCAGTGTGCCGCAATACCCACTTCCGCCTTTTTGTGCATCTCATGGGTCCGGATCTGAATTTCAATCAGTTTTCCTCCCGGACCGATAACCGTTGAATGAACGGATTGATACCCATTGGATTTGGCATTGGCGATAAAATCGCGGAAACGCTCGGGGATCGGTTTAAATAACTGATGGATATACCCCAGGGAACCGTAACATTCCGCCACAGTGTTTACAATTACACGGATCGCCAGAACATCATAAATTTCCTCAAAGGGCTTGTTCTGTTTTTTCATCTTGTTGTAGATGGAGTAAAAATGCTTCAGGCGTCCAAAGATGACGGCTTCGATTCCGTTTTCCCGGAGTTTTTTATCGATAAGTCCGGTAAAATTATTGATATAGGCTTCCAGTTCTTCCCGTTTGGCACTGACTTTCTTTTCCAGGAATTTAAAAATCCGGGGTTCCAGATATTTCAGGGCCAGATCTTCCATTTCCATTTTCAGGCGGTACATTCCCAAACGGTGGGCTAAAGGTGCGTAGACATCGCGGGTTTCAATGGCAATACGCCGTTGCTTGACCAGGGGCAGAGATCCCAGGGTGCGCATATTATGAAGCCTGTCTGCAAATTTGATAATGAGCACCCGGATATCTTCTGCCACACCCAGAAGCATTTTCCGGAAATTTTCAGCCTGCTGCTCCTGTTCGCTGTTGAACTTGATACCCCCGATTTTGGTGACGCCTTTCACTAAAAAAGCAATGGTGGGAGAAAATTCTTCGGCAATAATTTCCTCGGAAATGGCTGTATCCTCCACCACATCGTGCAACAAGGCGGCACACAAGGTAATGGTATCCATAGATAGATCCGTCAGAATCAGGGCTGTATTGTAGACATGTTCGAAGTACGGTTCACCGGAACGCCTGAACTGTCCCATGTGGGCATTTTGGGCAAATTGATAAGCTTTCCAGAGGAGGGGGATATCGTTATCGATATTATCATTATATTTCCTGACAGCATCCAGAAGCACCAAAAACTTCTTGGGATAATTTTCAGGGTCCGCTTCTGTCAGGGTCCATGTCATCAGAATGCCTCATCAATATCATAATCCCCAGCCGGTGCATTTTCAAAACGGGTGAGATGTTTTTCAAAGGTGAGGGGAATTCTTCCGATCGGGCCATTACGCTGTTTGGATATGATAAGTTCCGCTTTGCCTTCATGTTCCGGGTCTTTGGAATAGACTTCTTCCCGGTAAACGAACATTACAACATCGGCATCCTGCTCAATGGCTCCGGATTCCCGCAAATCGGACAGGTGGGGTCTGTGATCACCGGACCGGGAATCCACGGCACGGTTCAGCTGGGCAACAGCTATAACGGGGATATGAAGCTCCTTGGCCATTGCCTTGAGTCCCTGACTAATGGAGGAAATTTCCTGTTCCCGGGTAGAGGAACGGCTTGTAATGCCCCGGGCAATCTGAAGGTAATCCACAAACACAATATCGAGTCCCTTTTCCATTTTCAGGCGTCGGGCCCGGCTGCGGATATCCATGATGCTCAGACTGGGTGTATCATCCACATAAATTTCAGATTCATGTAATTTGGACGCTGCCTCAATGAGAGTGCTCCACATTTCATTGGGAATACGACCCTTCCGGAGTTTCTGGTGGTCAATACTGCTTTGCATACTTAAAAGACGCAACACAAGCTGTTCATTAGACATCTCGAGGGAGAAAAAACCCACTTTTTTCTTATAATCCACAGCCATGCGACGCATCATGCTTAAACTGATGGCAGTTTTACCCATGGAAGGTCGGCCGGCGATGATAATCAGATCCGACGGCTGAAACCCGGATGTCATTTTATCCAGACCGATAAAACCGGTGTGGAGTCCGATTACATCCTGATCATGATTTTTCAGACTCTCAATATGATCGATAGTGCCATGGATAATCTGATGAATGCCAACAAAATCAGACGGAGCAGACTGGGATTTCAGTTTATAGATTTCCTGCTGGGCCTGATCCAGAATCGCTTCCGCTTCTTCTTCTTCATTGTAGGCATCGGTCACCATCCGGGTCGAGACAGAGATAATATGGCGCAGGATGGATTTGTTTTTTACAATAGAAGCATAATAATCAATATTAGCTGCCGTGGGCATGGCTTCCGCCAGGTTGGAAACATAATAGGCACCGCCGCATTTTTCCAGGTGCTTCAACTGAGAGAGTTTCTCCGTAACGGTAAGCTGATCAATGGGTTTGCTTTCATTGTACAGAATCACCATGGCATGAAAAATCAACTGGTGAGATTCCCGGTAAAAATCATCTTCAGAGAGCAGTTCAATACCCCGGTTTGCAGCGGCATCATCCAGCATCATAGCCCCCAAAACAGCCATTTCCGATTCAATGGACTGTGGAGGGATACGTGTTACATTTTCCTGAGCCATGTTAATCCTTTAAATACATTTCTTTCAGTTTCTCAAAATCACGGAAATACTCTCCTTCCAGGCCGGCATTCCGGAGAATTGCCGCGGGATGATAAAAGGCACACAGAGGAACACCATGGTATTCGAATGATTGTTTTCGCATGGATGTGAGAGATGTATCGGACGGAAGCCGAAGCAGGGTTCTGGCGGCAATCCGTCCCAAAGCTACAATCACCCGGGGGTTCAGCAATTCAATCTGACGATGAAGATACGGCTCGCATAAAGCGATCTCATCAGGAAGAGGATCCCGGTTCCCCGGCGGGCGGCACTTCAGTACATTGGTGATAAAAATCCTGTCCCGGTCCAGACCAATATGGTGCAGGGCTTTATCCAACAGTTTACCTGCCCGGCCGACAAAAGGAATTCCAGTTTCATCTTCCACAGCCCCCGGTGCTTCACCAACAAATAAAATGTCCGCGTCAGGAGAGCCGTCCCCAAAAACAAAATGTTTCCGGGTTTGGGATAAAGCACATTTCGTACACTGCTCAATGGATTGGCGATACAGGTCCAGTTCAGTCATCTTTTTATCTCTGTTTACCAAAAGTTCTGCTCCGAATACATCCCGAACATACGTCAGGTATGAACGTATTCTTTTTTGAGGACTTTTTGGATCCATAATTATTATCCGGCAATCAATGAAAGAATTTTCTTTGCCAGTTTCCGTTTAGACATTAATGGTATTTCAACACGCAAGCCATCCTTTCCCAGTATGATACACTCATTGGTATCATGTCCGAAGGCTGCGCCTTTTTTTATGGGGTTATTGATTACAATAAAATCCAGGTTTTTTTCTTTCAGTTTGCGGAGGGATGCTGCCTCTTCATCTTTGATTTCCACACTGAATCCCACCAGAATCTGATCTGTTTTTCTTTTTCCCATCTCCCGGAGGATATCAGTAGTGGCAGATAGCTTGATCTGCGAAGGAATAGCTTGTTTTTTAACTTTTCCTTCCTGTTTTTCCGGGCGGATATCTTCCACTGCCGCAGCCATCATCACCAGGTGAGCTTTTTCATAACGGGACAACAGTTCATGGGCCATTTCATCGGCCGTATTCACCCGGATTGTCGTATACGGACCTTCAGCTTCAATATTGCCCGGCCCCAGAACCAATGTCACCTCGGCTCCGGCCAGGGCAGCAGCCCGGGCCAGGGCTATCCCCATTTTTCCTGAGGAAGGATTTGAGATGAAACGAATATCATCCAGGTATTCCCGGGTAGGTCCCCCGCTGACTAAAACCTTTTTTCCCTTCAGCATTCCCCTGAAGGTAAAATAGTCGTTCATTTCAGCAAGAATTTCCTTTTCATCCGCCAGTCGCCCTTTCCCTTCTCCTTCAGTCCGGGAAGCAAGAGGACCGGTTTCCGGTTCAATAATCCCGTAACCGGCATCGAGGAGCGCTTTCCGGTTTTTCCGGAAAAAGGGATTCTCATACATACGGGTATTCATCGCCAGGGCAAAAAAGCATTTTTCAGGAGCAACCGCCAGAATCATAGTACTTAACAAGTCGTCCCCAATGCCTGAAGCGGCTTTACCCACAATATTGGCCGTGGCGGGGACAATCAAAAGCATGTCTGCAGCAGCGACAAGATCAATATGGCGAGTTGACACCTTTCCTCCCGATTTCCACATACTGGTAAGAACCGGTTTGTCGGTAAAGGTCTCGAAGGTCAAAGGAGTCATAAATTCCAGGGCATGTTCCGTCATGACCACCTGTACATTACAGGCATAATCGTGTGTGAGTCTGCGGACGAGGGATGCCGCCTTGTATACGGCGATCCCGCCCGTTATTCCCACAAGAATCCTTTTTTCTCTCAGGGCATCCATTAAATCAGATGATCATCCATATCAAACATGGTTTCGTCTTCCAAATCTTCATACCCTTCATCAGGATCACTGTATTCATATTCAATTTCCTGATCGGCATACTGACGCATAGCCATGGTTGTTGGCTTTTCCAGGCTGTCGAAGTCGAAATCATCGTACAAAGCTTCCTGTTCAACTTCTTCTTCCCCTTCAGATACCTGATAGGGACGGAGTGTGAATTTATCAGCTCGCCGCTGGTTGATCTGACGCGCCCGTTTTGCCATAACAATGATTGCTTCAAAGATATCTTCGGGTCTGTCACCTTCGTATTTGAATCCATCTTTTGACATTTAGCACCTTTCCTTTATCTGTTTGATCAATGTTTCTGTTTTATGGACTGCCTTTTCAAGCCGTTCGTTGATAACGACTTCATCAAATGCATCCTTCATCGCTGTTTCCAGGGAGATCCTGGAAAGACGTTTTTCTATCTGTTCCGGCGTTTCGGTTTTCCGGTTTATGAGTCTTTCCCTTAATAGATTCACATCCGGGACTTCAATAAAGATGGAGAGGGATTGTTCCGGATATTGTTTCTTAATACTCATGGCACCTTTGACATCCAGGTCAAAAATGCACACCTTCCCATCTTCCAGAGCCTGACGAACCGGTTCTGCCGGGGTACCGTAATATTCACCGTGGACCTCTTCAAATTCGAGCAGTTTCTTTTCACGGATCATGTTCTGAAAAACATCCCTTGACACAAAGTGATAATCTTGTCCGTCCACTTCCCCTGTCCGGGGTCGGCGGGTTGTTGCCGAAACAGAAAAAAACCAGTCAGGATGACGTCGCAAGAGTTCCCGAATGATGGTTGTCTTGCCTGCACCGCTGTGAGCGGCAAAAAGAATGAGTACACCTTGTTTCATTGGATATTCTGAACCTGCTCACGAATTATTTCGATCCGGTTTTTAATTTCCACTACCCGCTGGGAAATATCGGCATTAGCTACCTTATTCCCCAGGGTATTCACCTCGCGATGCATTTCCTGAAGGAGAAAATTACACCTTTTCCCCACGGAATCCTGTTCATTCAGGTATGCTTTGAATTGGAGCAAATGGCTTTTAAAACGCTGGATCTCTTCAGAAACATCCAGTTTATCAGCGAGAAGGGCAATCTCCTGATACATCCGGGCTTCATCCAGGGTGTACTGATTCATCAGCTTTGCCACCCGCTCCTCCATGGCAGTTACATGTTGGTCCAGATTGATCTGCCGGAGTGAATCAATCTTATCGATTTCACGGGACATACTTTGCAGGTCCCGTTCAAACTGTTCTTTCAGGTATTCCCCTTCCTGTCTTTGCATGGCTTCCAGATGGGCCATGGCCGTATCGGTTGTATTCAGGATTGCTTTAGCCAGTGCTTCTTCTTCCACGGCTGTATCCATCAGTTCCACCACATCCTCCCGGGAGAGAATATCGGTGACGGTGAGTGTACCCTCCACATCAAATTTTTCTTTGAGGATACTTTTCAGATCCAGAAGGTTTCGGAGGAGTTTCTCATTCAATTGAAAGTAACTGATTTCACCGGTATCCCCCGTCAGATTCAGGATAAAAAGAATTTTGCCTCGTTTCAGTCTTTTCGTCAGATAGTCCCGGATGGGATTTTCAAGGAACGCGACTTTTCGGGGAATCACGGTAACGACATCCAGATACCGGCTGTTCACGGATTTCACTTCCACCGTGAACCGGATGCTGTGATAGGTACCTTCTGCTTTTCCGAAACCTGTCATACTGAGCATATCCGGGTCTCCGTCTTTTGGGGCAGAAAGTTAAGTATTTTTCCGTTACCAGGAAACGGAATTCATTTGTTTTTTAATGATTTATCCCGGGACCTGCCGGAAAATTTGTCAAATAATACGGGCGAAGCTACTAATAATAAAAGAAAAAGATGTTGGTAAATGATTTATTCCATTATTAAATTTTCAAGCTTGAAACGCAGTCCCGGAAATGTTTTGAGCACAATCACGGTGGCTCCGGGTGAAGAGAGTCACACAAACGGAGGAATTCGATTTGAAAACGTATACGGCAAAACCGTCAGAGATCGAACGAAAGTGGTTTATTGTTGATGCCACGGATCTGGTTTTGGGTCGCTTATCCAGTGAGGTTGCCCAGATATTGAGGGGCAAACACAAACCCACATTCACCCCCCACATGGATACGGGGGATTTTGTCATTATCATCAATGCGGAAAAGGTACGATTAACAGGAAACAAGGAGTCGTACAAGCAATATTTTCGTCATACAGGATATCCGGGAGGTACCCGGTATACATCTCTGAAGGTGTTGCGTTCAAGCCATCCTGAAGAGATCATCACCCGTGCCGTCAGGGGCATGCTTCCCCACAACCGTCTGGGCCGTCAGCTGATCAAGAAGCTGAAGGTATACAGCGGGCCTGAGCACCCGCATCAGGCGCAAATGCCCGAAACCCTGAATTTAAAAAAGGAGTTGAGTGACAATGCTTAAGAACGAATATATTGCCGTTGGACGCAGAAAATCAGCAGTTGCCAGGGTACGGCTTCGTCCCGGTACCGGTAAAATCACAGTCAACAAACGGCCTCTTGAAGAGTATTTCGGACGTGAAACATCCCAGATGATTGTAAGGCAGCCGTTGGAGTTAATCAAATTCGGGAACGCTTATGATATCATTGTCACCGTTCAGGGTGGAGGTCCCACTGGACAAGCCGGCGCGGTCCGTCACGGACTGAGCAGAGCTTTGACACTTGTGAATCCCGAAGCACGGCCGGTATTAAAATCCGCAGGTTTTCTGACCCGTGATCCGCGTCGTGTTGAACGGAAGAAATACGGTCTGCGTGGCGCCCGCCGTGCATTCCAGTTCTCGAAACGTTAACCGTCTTTTGGAGATCTCATGAATACAATTACCATTGAAACATTATTAGGAACCGGTGCCCATTTTGGTCACCTGGCTTCAAAATGGAATCCTGCCATGAAAGATTATATCTTCATGGAAAAGAACGGGATTCATATAATTGATTTAAAAAAAACCATTCAGGCTATGGAAGAAGCGGCTGAATTTGTCAGCAACCTTTCCCGCCAGGGAGGCGAGATCCTCTTTGTCGGGACCAAGAAGCAAGCCCGTTCTGTCATTGAAGATGAAGCCATCCGCTGCAAGAATCATTATATCACCGAACGCTGGCTTGGCGGGACTCTCACCAATTTTATCACCATCAAGCGGTCCATCCGGAGGATGATGCAGCTTCAACGGGACAGTGAAAATGAAGAGGCATGGGCCAATCTGACGAAAAAAGAGATTTTGGGACTGATGCGGGAAAAGGAGAAGCTGGAATCCCTGCACCGGGGAATCAAGGATATGAAGAAACTTCCCGATGCTCTTTTCATTGTGGACACGGTTCATGAAAAGATTGCCGTCGCAGAAGCCCGGAAACTGGATATCCCCATTATTGCCCTGATTGATACCAATGCCGATCCGTCGGTCATTGATTATCCCATCCCGGCCAATGATGATTCCATCCGGACCATTCAGCTGATTACCCGTCGCCTGGCCGACGCCGCCCTGGAAGGAAAAAGCAGCAAAAAAGAGAAAGCTGAAGAAAAAGCAGAAAAAAAGATTGAAACAGCCCCAAAAAAAAGACATCAGAAACCTGTTGAAGCTAACGTAGAAAAAGAAACGGTAGCAGATGTGGAAGAAGTTGAATAAAAAGGAGTCGCGAATATGACCATAACAGCCGCAATGGTAAAAGAGCTTCGGGATAAAACCGGTGCCGGAATGATGGATTGCAAAAAAGCTTTAAATAAAACAGATGGTGACCTTGAGAAAGCTGTTGATTATCTTCGTGCGCAGGGAATCGCCAAAGCTGAAAAGAAAGCTTCCCGCGCCGTAAACGAGGGGTTGATCCATGCCTATATTCATCAGGGCAGCAAACTGGGGACATTGGTCGAAGTCAATTGCGAGACTGATTTTGTGGCAAATACCCCGGAATTTCAGAATTTCGTAAAAAATGTGGCAATGCAGATTGCCGCTTCCGCCCCCCTGGCCGTTACCCGGGAAGATGTGGCCCCTGCAGTGATTGAGCGGGAAAAAGCCATCTACAAGGAACAGGTGATCAATCAGGGAAAACCGGAACATATCGCCGAAAAGATAGTCACAGGTAAACTGGAAAAATTCTATAAAGAAAATGTCCTCCTTGAACAGCCCTTTTTCAAAGATCCTGAAAAAACAGTTGAGACATATCTGAAAGAGACCATTGGCAAACTGGGTGAAAACATTCAGATCGCCCGTTTTTCACGGTTTGTTTTGGGAGAAAACAACTAATTCATCTCACATAAGTAAAGGAGTCTGTTGTGTCAGACCTTCCTTACCAACGGATTTTATTAAAGTTGAGTGGAGAGATCCTTGCCGGTGAAAACGGGACAGGGATCGATCCCTCTGTTGTCTCCTATTTTGCCAGAGAGATCAAAACAGTTGTCGACGAAGGCCTTGAAGTCTGCCTGGTTATCGGCGGGGGAAATATTTTCAGAGGCGGCGCCAACACCCGGAATATTGAAAGGGTGGCCGGCGATTACATGGGAATGCTGGGAACTGTAATCAATGCTCTGGCGATTCAGGACGCCCTGGAAAAATCCGGTATCCCGACCCGGGTTCAGACGGCCATCAGTATTACACAGGTTGCCGAACCTTTCATTCGCCGGAGGGCCCTGCGTCATTTGGAAAAAGGACGGGTGCTGATTTTTGCCGCAGGGACAGGGAATCCTTTTTTTACTACGGATTCGGCTGCAGCTCTACGTGCTGCCGAAATGAATGTAGATGCCCTGTTGAAAGGAACAAAGGTAGATGGCATCTATGACAAGGACCCTGTAACCCATTCAGATGCCGTACATTATACAACTATCAGCTATGAAGAAGCTATTGAACGGAATTTGAAAGTCATGGATCTGAGTGCCATCGCCCTTTGCCGTGAAAATAAAATCCCTATTATTGTTTTTAATTTCAAAAAACCGGGACATTTACTCAGAGTCATCAAGGGTGAACCAATCGGAACAATCTTAGGAGGTTAAGAATGCTGGAATCATTGTACAAGAAATGCAAAACCAAAATGGATAAATCCGTTGAAGTGATTCGTCATGAGCTGGCATCCATCCGGACAGGTCGGGCTTCAACAGCCTTACTGGACGGAATCAAGGTGGAATATTACGGCAATCCCACTCCCCTGAACCAGGTTGCCAATATTACAGTCCCCGAAGCAAGACTCCTGGTGATTCAACCTTGGGAGAAGAACATGCTTCCCATAATTGAAAAAGCGATTCTGGCCAGTTCCCTTGGACTCACGCCTGCAAATGACGGACAGGTTATCCGCCTCCCCATTCCCCCCATGTCTGATGAACGGCGGAAAGATCTCTCCCGTGTTGTGAGCAAGATAGCCGAAGAAGGACGGATCAGCATCCGGAATGTCCGCCGGGAATTCAACGAACATATCAAGAAAATGGAAAAAGATGGCGATATTTCAAAAGACAATGCTGCAGACGGACTGGATGAAATTCAGAAAATCACAGATGAACATATTGCTAAAATTGATCAAATTTTCGAAATGAAAGAAAAAGAAATCCTGGAAGACCATATTTGACCGATACATTTCATCTCAAAATCAGTTGAATCATACATTCTCCGAAGACCTCTGAAAAAATAAATAAAAAGCCCCGCGAAGTATTTTGCACGGGGCTTTTCAATATATTGTTCTTTCCTGCACAAAAAACACAACATCAAAGACGATTGAAAAAAATGATAATTTGAGTTTCTTCAAATCTTCCCTCGGCATCTGTAAATCATTTAAACAATCCTCAATGTACGGCATGATTCAGCTATTCAGAGAGCGCTTCAGGCGGGTTGACACGAATATCCGGAGGATGTTTCGTCCGATTACTTTTCCTCTTCTTTATAGTCCACATCCACGATATCCTCTTTCGGGATATCATTCCGGTATGGATCCTGCTCCGATTTCCGACACCGGATAGATGGATTTTTCTGATGTTTTTCCAGCCATCGAATCAGGTCGGGCCTGATCCAGCGCCGGTAGACAATGACCATCACATAGATGGCGATAATATATCCAAGAAGTCGTGTCATGACGGTTTCCTCACCGGCCGGTATAATTTGGTTCCCGCCGGTGGTTTTTGAATGGTTTTCAAGATTTCCGCTAAATCGTCCTCATTATGGACGAAGTCTATATCTGTTGTATTAATGATAAGCAGGGGAGTTTCATTATATCTGAAAAAAAACTGATTATACATCTGATTCAGTGCTTCAATATACTCCTCATCTATGTTTTTTTCAAAATCCCGTCCCCGTTTGGCAATATTTTTCATCAGGCGTTCCGTATCCGCCTGGAGGTAGATAACGAGGTCCGGTTTGGGAATTTGCCGGATCAGAAGATTCAGCATCTGATCATACAGCATGAGCTCCTTTTCGTTCAGATTGAGATAGGCAAAGAGCTTATCCTTAATGAACATATAATCTGTTACCAGATTTTTATGAAAGAGCTCCGTCTGAAAAAGTTCCATCTGTTGACGATACCGGCTTAACAGAAAAAAAATCTGTGTCTGAAAAGCATACCGGTCCCTGTCGTTATAAAAATCACTGAGAAAGGGATTATCCTCAAATTTCTCCAATATCAGGCGTGCATTAAGGCGTTGTGCAAGAATTCTTGCAAGACTGGTTTTACCAACACCGATAACCCCTTCAATAGCAATATAATAGGCAGGTCTTTGCATTCAGATTTTCTCCACTCGTGATTGATCAGGACACTCGTTTAAAAAGTCCCGAATTGTTTTTTCCGTCCCCGGTACGGTATAATTTAAAGCAATTTCCCCCATAGGCTCTAATACAAATTTCCGTTCTGCAAACTCCCTGTGGGGAACTATCAGATTTTTCTGACAGATTGTTTCATCGCCCCAAAATAAAATATCAATATCCAGAGTGCGGGGAGCATAACGTCGTTTTGAATTCCGGACACGTCCGAATGTTTCTTCTGTCTGGTGGATGATTCTTAGAAGGACCCGGGGAGACAAGCGGACGGCAAACCGGGCTACGGCATTGATAAAATCGGGCTGATTTGCATCATACAACGGTTCCGTCCGGTAAAAAGAACTCATTTGAATCAGAGAGATACCATCCCGGGATGTCAATGCCTCTATGGCCTGTTGAATGGTCTTTCGCACATCACCTAAATTTCCGCCAAATCCCAGAAAAACATGGCTATCAGATAATCTCATCGTGTAATTTCAACTTCCACTGTATCCAAAACCCCTTTGATCGGCACATTCGGCTTGCGAATCCGGGCCGTTACTTTCAGCACTTTCGGATATTTCTCCTTAATGGATTTACACATCTCACCCGCCAGGGCCTCAAT
This sequence comes from Candidatus Neomarinimicrobiota bacterium, assembly GCA_021157965.1. Classification (NCBI taxonomy): domain Bacteria; kingdom Pseudomonadati; phylum Fidelibacterota; species Fidelibacterota bacterium. The sequence goes on along the minus strand of JAGGVO010000004.1, from coordinate 17,272 downwards.
CAGATAATATTTCCTGGATGTCACCAGGTCATAAATCAGGTTATAAATGGATTCATAATTCACGGTATCATGGAGTTTATCCGTTTTGATGGCATCCTGTAAATCACAGGCCAGTTCCAGATCCACTTCAAAGCGTCCCCCCCACTCTTTTTCATAGGCTTCCACCCCGTGAAATCCATAAAATACCATATTTTTCAAACGAATTATATCGTTCATCGTTTTCCCCAGTTCAGTTTCTGTCGTAACACATTGAAATAGCTGTAATCCGAACACCGGATGAGCCTGATTTTATGGTTTGCTTTCCGAATAATGATCTCTCCGGTTTTGCTCAGACGTTCCACATGCTGACCATCGGCTGTCAGATAGGCACCCTGGGGGACTTCCTCAAAGGTAATCCGAATTGTCCGCCCGGCATCAATAACCATGGGCCTTTGGCTCAGGGTGTGGGGACAAATGGGATTGATGATAATGGCGGGCACATCAGGTGTGAGAATTGGTCCGTTGCTGGAAAGAGAATATGCCGTGGATCCTGTCGGGGTGGAAATAATCAAACCATCCGACAGGTAACTGTTCATAAAATCCCCGTCAATTTCCACTTTCACTGTCATCATTCGGGGAGAAAGTCCTTTGAACAAGACTATATCATTGAGTGCATATTCGCAGGTACACCCTTTACCATTGCGGATTTCACCATCCAGCACCATCCGATCATCCAAAAGCATTTCCCCCTGAAGGATTTTGTCCATTTTTTCCCGGTAATCATGACGGGACAATTCCGCCAGGAAACCCAGTTCACCCATGTGAAAACCCAGAATGGGAATTTCACGCTGACCGATACGCCGAGCCGCATCCAGGATAGTTCCGTCTCCGCCGAAGGTGATAATGGCCTGGGACATTGCCAATAGTTTTTCTTGGGGTGAATGCCTGTAAGAAGAAAGTGCCGGGATGTTTTGAACAATCTCCTCATCCAGAGTAAATTCAACCCCTTTTGAGTCAAGATAGGCACAAAATTCTTTCAGGATAGGACAAATATCCCGGATTTTCCGGCTGTTTGCCACCAACCCGAAATGTGAGAATTTATTCAAGGTTTTTTTCCTTTTCTTCGCTCATTTGTTCCGATATCACCTGCAGTTTTTTCCGGGCATCCTCCAGGACTTTCCGGCAAGTTTGACTCAGGGATACCCCTTCCTCGTAGAGCGTAAGCATCTCTTCCAGAGGGACATCCTCCGTTTCAAGCCGCTTCAGAATCGCTTCCAGTTTAGCCAGGGATGCTTCAAAACTTTCTTTCTTTTCCGTCATAATCACTCCGAATTAAGGACTTCCCCCCGGAAATCACCGTCGTGCATCACCACGGTGAAACGGTCTCCGGGACGGGCATCATTTTTAGATGTATATGCTTTGCCATCAGGACCTTTTATCACAGCATACCCTTTTTTCATGACTTCTTTAGGATGGGTGAGTCGGAGGGTTGTATCCAGATGTTGCCAACGATGCCGGATTTCAGTGAAAGCCCGGTTGGTTTCATGTCTCAGTCGGCGTGTCAATCCGTCTATTTTTTCGGCATACCGGTTAATGGTTGTACCGGGCAGGCGTGTGGTATAGCGGTCGGATAGATAATGAAGGCGATCTTCCGCCTGGCGTAGGACATTTTCGGCAGCGCCTGTCAGGCGTGCTTCAGCCTGATTCAGGTACAAAATAATTTCCTTCCAACCCCTGCAGGCAATTTCAGCGGCATTCGTTGGTGTGCTGGCCCGGTAATCCGCCACAAAATCCAGGATGGTAAAATCCGTTTCATGACCGATACCCGAAATGACGGGTATGGGATAATTATAGATATAGCGTGCTAACATTTCCTGGTTGAATTCCCACAGATCTTCCATGGAACCTCCCCCCCGGATGATCAACACCAAATCCACATCCTGCATGAGAAGAATCTTTTTCAACGCCTGGATGACAGATTCTGCCGTTCCATTACCCTGCATGCGGGCAGGTACCAGCCACCGGTTCACATGAGGAGCATACTGCAGAAATATCCGTTCGGCATCCTGGAGGCCTGCCGCCGTTTCGCTGGAAATAATGGCAAGATTCCGGGGGTACAGAGGGATTGGCTTTTTATGTTCTTCATCAAAAAGGCCCTCTTTGCGCAACTGTTTTTTCAGGGCTTCAAACTGTTCATACAAATTTCCCACGCCGGCGGGCTGCATGCTGTCCACAGACATTTGATAACGTCCATGGGGCGGATAAACACTCAGGCGGCCGGAAACCACTACATGATTTCCCACATCGGGACGAAATTTCAGAGAACGGGTATAAGTCCGCCACATCACACAGGGAAGCACAGCCCCTTCATCTTTCAGGGTAAAATAGATATGACCGCTTCCATGATATTTAATCTCGGATATTTCACCTTCCAGGGTAAAAAACCCCATAGATTCCAGGCGGACTTTGATAAGCTGGGTTATGTCTGATATGGTATAAATTTTATCCATCAAAACAAAGGCAGCACCTCTGGGCTGAATATCCGAAAAAGTGCTGCACGCTCTTCGTCATGTCTGAATCGGAAAAATGTGCCGGGACCCATCGGATATCCGGCATGATTCATCAGTTCTTACGTTTTTTATGACGATTTTTTCTGAGACGCTTTTTCCGTTTATGATTACGGATCTTCCTTTTTTTGCGTTTTTTTCCACAAGGCACGAATCGTTCTCCTTATCTTGAATGTTTCATGTTTTTGTCGACTGCTTCTTTCAGCATTTTTGAGGGTTTAAAGACAGGCACATAGCGCTCAGGCACCGGAACCGCTTCTCCGGTTCCGGGATTTTGCCCGATTTTGGATGCCCGTTTTTTCACACTGAAACTTCCAAATCCTCTGAAATCCACTCGTTTTCCTTCCATCAGGGCATCGGAAACGGTGGACAGAAATCCGTTGATGACAGCTTCCGTTTCGACTTTTGTCAGGCCGGTCGCCATAGAAATGATATCGACAATATCCGCTTTCGTCATGATACAACCCCTCTTATTTATATATCATCTGAGGTGACGGGGACGGTACCAAGGAACCGATCCACCGGCTTATATCACCAAAGACCACATCGTAAAATGTAATCTTTTCCTTTTTTGGGCGAATAATGGACGGCTTATCTTTCAGGTTTAACTGCCGGGTCAGATCTTCAATTCCATCCTCCACGGTGCCCAGATGGTCTATAAGTCCAAGTTCCAAAGCCTGGCGGCCGGTATAAACCTTGCCGTCGGAAAGTTTTTTCACTGTTTCCTTGTCCATAGACCTCGCATCGGCAACAGCAGATATAAACTGGTCATACACATCATTCACCAGTTCCTGATAATAACGCCTGTCCTCTGTTGTAAAATCCCGGTAGGGTGAACCGGTATCCTTGTATTCACCGCTTTTCACCACATGCATATCCACACCGATTTTATCCATAACCTCCGTCCACTGGGGAAAATCCATGATTACCCCGATACTTCCGGTCAGGGTTCCCGGCAAAGCATAAATGGAATCCGTCGCCAGGGCAACATAATACCCGCCGCTGGCACCCAAAGAACTAAGGACGGAGATAACGGGGTAACCGTATTCTTCTTTAATGCGTTTTACGGCATAGTAGAGTTCCTGGGATGGAGCCGTTCCGCCGCCGGGACTGTTAATATGGAGAATAAGGGCTTTCAGATCACGGATGGAGCTGATTTCCTCCAAATCTTCAAGGATTGGTTCTGCGTTCAGGATGGCTCCCTGAATCTTAACAATACCAATCAGGTTGCCCCGTGTGAGGGAAACTCTCGTCCTGTCGTGACGGACAAAGGTATTGAACATCAATACCGCAGCAATAAAGAGCAGCGCTGTAATAATCCAGTCACTTCGTTTCATCGCAGTTTGATTTTATCTCCGGGATATATACGGGACGGGTTAATCCCCGGGTTTAATTGCTTTAACCGGTTTACGGAAACACCTGTCTTCCGTGAAATCCGGTGGAGGGAATCCCCTCGCTGCACTGTATAAATATCACTACCGGCCCGGGCAATGTTACTCCTGGGAATCCATAAGACCAGTTTTTGTCCGGGATAGATATATTGCCCGTAGCGAAGACCGTTCCAATGCCGGATATTGGAAGCACGGGTCCCATAGCGTTCGGCAATGTGTCCCAGAGTATCGTTCTTACGTACAGTGTAAATAATTTTTTCGTTATTTGAAGAATAATCCGGCAGGGACTGGGATGAAGCAACTGTTTCGCTGTACCCGGGATTTGGAATGGTCAGGCGTTGTCCGATAATAATGGGCTGATTGTTCCTGAGCCGGTTGGCTGTCATAATATCCCGGATCGGCACATTATACAAACGGCTGATGCGGGTCAATGTATCACCCCGACGGACAACATGAGTCGAATACTGGACCGTGTGGACCGTATTAAAAGATTCCAGTGCATTGCTGACCGTTTCCCGTTTTCCTTTCGGCAAACGAATGGTATAGCTGTAGTTGGGAGTGGAATGACGGCGAAGATCAGGATTTAACTCTTTCAGTTCCTGATATTTGATCCCTGCCACGCGGGCTATACTTTCCAGTTCAACGCTTTTATCAATGGACAGGGTGTCATAGGTCCAGTAATTGGGTTGGGTTTGAGGGACGGTAAACCCATAAGCCTGCGGATCCCGGGAAATGATGGCCGCAGCCAGAAAGGTGGGGACATAGTTCCGGGTTTGTTTGGGCAGGCTGTACATTTTCCAGAAATCCCGGGTCCGGTCCCGCTGAATTGCCCGGTGAATCCGTCCCGATCCTGCATTGTATGCTGCCATAACCAGATACCAATCTCCGAATTCATTGTACAGGTCTTTCAAATGACGTGCAGCTGCATCGGTGGCTTTAACCGGATCCCGGCGTTCATCCACCCAGTAATCCCTCTTCAAACCATATAACTTCCCCGTGGAATACATAAACTGCCACAAACCCATGGCCCGGGCATAGGAATAAGCATTGGTCTTAAAACCGCTCTCAATCATGCTCAGGTAAATGAGTTCCTCCGGCAGGTCATATTGCTTTAAAATCTGTTTGAAAAGAATTTCATATTCACCCATCCGGTTCAACCAGGCCTGAAAACTTTCCCGGCCCTGATTCTGGAAAAAACGAATCAGGCTTTCCACCCGGGAATTGGAAATGATGGGAATGTGCCCGTCCCGGTCGTCAATGACCTTGAAATTTTCAATGTTCATATCTTCAGCCAGATATTCCATGGATTCCCTGAGGTCACTTACGGAAAACTGGTCGTGAAGAGAGACCGCTTCCGGTGCAAAATCATGAAAATCATGAATCAATCGTTCCGTGAAATGGGTCATTTCCTCATATTGGATGGGATCAAGGTTATTGAAGACTTCGATATCGGACAGAGCTTCAAAGGTAAGTTTAAGTTGAAGCTGAACTTCAAAGGTATCGGCAAAATGCTCGGCAATCAGGGCGTTTGCGAAATGAATTTTCGCCTCATTAAAGAGGGCTTCAAAACGGTCTGCTTCATAGAACGTTTCAGCCAGAACCGTAGTATCGGTATAAACTGAATCAACAGATTCCACTGCTACAACAGGTTTTTCAATAGGATCGTCCAGGACTTCATGGGTAGCATACGCGTGGGCAAAAACAAAAACCGGGACACATATACTCAGGATCAATTTCGAAAACGTCTTCATAATACCTCATATTTCAGCAAAGGAAGATACCTGTAACTACTCAGAAAGTCAACGATTATGGGCGACGACCTGTCATTCTTTTTCTTACATTTTTTTCAGAATGCCGGTGGTGGATTTCCCCTCATAATAGGGTAGTGTCAACACTTTTCCGCCCCAGCTGACAACTTCCCGGGCACCGACGATGGTATCCGGTGTATAATCCCCGCCTTTGACGAGAATATCCGGTTTTAACCAGGTGATAATTTCAAGAGGGGTTTCCTGTGAAAAGGGAACCACCAAATCCACCGCCGAAAGAGCCAAAAGGATTTCAGCCCGGTCATTTTCATTCTGGACCGGCCGGCCGGGACCTTTCAGTTTCCGCACGGATGCATCCGTATTGAGACCGATGACCAAATGATCCCCAAGAGCAGCGGCAGCGGTCAGATAGCGGATGTGCCCCACATGAAGAATGTCAAAACACCCGTTGGTAAAAACAACCGTCTGCCCGTTTTGCTGCCAGGCACGAACCTGCTCACGGGCATTAGTCCAGATATCTTTCAGTTCTTCGGGAATCACACATCCTCCTTCTGATTGCACAGGGGACACAGATCTGCCAGATCCTGTGAACAAAAACGTTCATAAATATACAGAATTCCCTGCTGGTTTACCCACTTTCTCCGTAGTGAATTTTTTTTATCCACGCCATGCCGATTATAGAAACGCCGGGAGAGTCTGTATTCACCGACAGATACTGTTTCAATCCACTTCAGGATTGCATCCCGGATGCCGGCATTCGGCTCTATGGATGCCAGCAACACCGGGATCAGGGCATTCATGGCAAGTTCAACGGAAAGAGTCTCTCCCGGTTCCCGGCAATCAGCAGACCCGGACTGGAAAAAGCAGTGCCAGAAACGTTTGGAAACGCCTTTTTTCCCGAGCTGTTCCATACAATATGAAAAGATGGATTTCCCATACAATTTTTTCAAAAAAGCCGCCAGCCATGCCAGTCGATTTTCAGGGTACGAGGCAGGCCGAACGCCCAGGCGGACCCACCGGAGCTCTTGTGGTACCTGCAGATGCGAATATCTGTCGCTCAAGTGATTCGCATCATTGAATCCTGCCAGGTATTTCAGCAGGGGATCAATCTCTCCCTTACCCATTCTTCCTGATAAATAATCCTCCCAGGGAAAGGATAAAAAGAGCCGGTTAAAGGAAGAGCGGTTGGCTTTTAATCCGGAAGACTGAAAGAGTCCCCACCAGCAAAGCAGATCCAGACTGAAACGGGTCCGGCGCCGCCGGATATAATCCACCTTAAGATTCAGCCGTTTAAAACCAAATCTTTGCAGAATCCTGAAAAATTCCTCCTGATTTTTCCGGAAAGGATTACAGACGGATTCAAAGGGGATATCACTCAATGTCTCATAGTCTGCCAAACATATCGGGATCTGTTCTCCCCGGCTGTTCACGACAACCCGGGAATGGTCTATCCGGGAAAAAATCACATGGAGCACAACCCGGTTGTAGGCCGGATCCCGGTGATGCCCATGATGATACCAGTCCCCGTTTTGGTAATGGATTTCAATATCCCCCTCCCGGATTGCGTCTCCGATAAAAAGCAGGGCATCTCTGAAATCCGGGCCTTCATGGCGGTTCCAGCTCCCGGGACTGACAACCTGAATCAGATCGCCGTCGAGAGTCTCCAGCTTTTGTTTCCATAATGATGTCACCCAAAGCTTCTGAAGTCTTTGCTCAGAAATATATACCCGGTCCGGTTCAAACAACTGGGAATACAATTCAAATTTCACGGCAGATAGTTCTGTTTTCTCAAAAATTCCTTAAAGAGTGTCTCTGTTTGCTGCAGAAGCTCATCCCGGTCCTCAACAGAGAGGTTCCTTGTCTCCAGGGGAGGTAAAATATCCATAAGGATCCTTCCCGGCCGGACCCACAGGGATCCGACAGGTGTCATATCCCCTGCCCCCCGGAGAATAACCGGCAGGATGGGAAGTTGATGTTCCAATGCCAGGACAAAAGCCCCCTTTTTAAAGGGGAGAATTTTTTTTCCACCGTGGCGGGTTCCCTCGGGAAATACACAGATGGAAAGGCCGTGTTGCCGAAGTTTGACAAAGGTGGAATTCATGGATTCAATGGCTTCATCGCTTTTGGTCCGATCCACAAAAGGAAAGAGAAGTTTTTTCATGACGAATCCCACCAGGGGTAATTTCAGCATGCCGATTTTGGAGACCATTCGGAAATTGAGGGGGATTTTGGCAAAGATAACAAACACATCCAGAGCACTTTCGTGGTTACTGACAATAATATAGGAGGATTCGCGGATATTCTCCCGGCCGTGGATTTTCACCCGGATTCCTGCCGTCAGGAGATTCCACCGGGCCCAAAAACGGACAATTCTGTTAAAGACGGGATGTTTAAAAGGAAAGGGAATGATAACAAGGGATGCCAGTCCGCAAAAGAGGGTTGAAACAAGCAGATTGGTGACAGACCACAGGGACCGTAAAATGGTGAGGAAACGGAGTATCATAGCATCTCCGGCTTGGCGTGTGTCGAATCTATGCGATGGTGTCAAAGCCGGTATAGTTTTTTAGAGCTTCCGGAATGCGAATGCTCCCGTCTTTGTTCTGATAATTTTCCAGGATTCCAATGAGGAGCCGCGGAGTAGCCACACCCGAACCGTTCAGGGTATGAACAAAATGATTCTTGCCGTCAGTATCCTTGAAGCGGATCTGACTTCTTCGGGCCTGAAAATCCTCGAAATTGCTGCAACTGGAAACCTCAAGCCATTTTTCTTCCGCCGGGGACCAGAGCTCGATATCATAGCACTTTGCGGCGGCAAAACTCAGGTCGGCGGAGCACAATTCCACCACCCGGTACGGCAGTTCGAGTCTTTGTAAAATCACTTCGGCATGTTCCACAATCTTTTCCAGTGTTTCATAGGACTCGTCAGGATGGCAAAACTGGACCAGTTCAACCTTATTAAACTGATGCAGGCGCTGAAAGCCCCGTGTATCCTTGCCATAAGATCCGGCTTCACGGCGGAAACATCCCGAATAAGCGGTATATTTGACGGGAAGGTTTTCCAGGGGGATAATTTCTTCCCGGTGAATGTTTGTGACCGGCACCTCAGCCGTGGGAATCAACCACAGGTCATCATCCTCCAGATAATACATGTCATCTGCCATTTTCGGTAACTGCCCTGTCCCGGTGGCACTGGCGGAATTGACCAGAAACGGAGGATAGATTTCCGTATAGCCATGCTCCTGTGTATGCACGTCGAGCATAAAATTCAACAAAGCCCGTTCCAGCCGTGCACCTTTGCCAGTATATAAGGGAAATCCGCTCCCGCTGATTTTGGCTCCCCGGTGAAAATCAAAAAGCCCCAGGGATTCCCCCAATGTCAGATGGTCTTTAGGTTTAAAGGAAAAGTTCCGAAAAGTTCCCCAGCGGCGGATTTCCACATTATCCTTTTCCGTCTGTCCCACGGGGACTGATTCATGGGGAGTATTAGGCAGACGGATCAGGTGATCACGGATTTCTTCCTGCAATTCCATAATCCGCTGATCGTTTTCCTTGATTCGGGCACTGACCTTGCGCATTTCCTGAATTTCAGCAGACGCATCCAGTTTCTGCCGCTTTTTATCATTAATCTGTCGTGTAACCGTATTTCTCAGGTGTTTAAGATCATCGGTTTCTTTACTCAATTCCCGGTGATGTCTGTCTTTTTCCAGAAGGGTTTTCAGATCGGCGTCCACATTTTTTTTGCGAAGGGCTTCTGCAATCCGTTCCGGTTCCGCCCTGATCACATGAATATCCAGCATGCATTCCTCACTTTTTCAATTTTACAAATTTAAGGAATAATTTAAGGAATCACAGACGAAAGTTAAAAATACAAATAACAATTTTATACTTTACTTTATTTTTTGATTTAACCGGAAATCCCGTAAAAGGATTTTAAAATGCTTTTTATCGCTTTGTTTTCAGAAAGGTGTTCACTTTATCAGCGACATACCGGATATCATCCTCGCTCAGGTACTGGTTCATGGGCAGTGAAAGGACCCGTTGTGCGGTTTCGGCGGCTACAGGTGTAGGAAATCCGTGAAGCTTGAGTGCTACAATCGCAGGCTGTTTATTCAGAGGAATGGGATAATGGACAGCCGTGGCAATGCCCTGTTCAGCCAGGTAATCTTTGAGAGCATTCCGGTGATCTGTTTTGATGGTATATTGATGATAGATATGGGTATTTCCGGGGACAGTCACCGGTGTTTCCACCGAGGGATCAAGGTATTTTTTATACCACATTGCTCTTTCCGCCCGCAGCTTGTTCCACCCTTTCAGATATTTGATTTTTACATTCAGGATAGCCGCCTGCAAAGAATCCATCCGGCTGTTGAGACCGATGAGGTGATGCTCATACTTATGGGCCTGACCGTGATTGGCAATCAGAGCACAGGTTTCCGCAAGGGAGTCATCATGGGTAATCAGTCCGCCGGCATCACCATAAGCTCCCAGATTTTTACTGGGAAAATAGGAAATCGTGCCAATATCTCCAACGGTCCCGGCAAAATGTCCATTTTGAGCAGCTCCGATAGCCTGGGCTGTATCCTCGATGACTTTCAAACCGTATTTTTCTGCGATTTTCATCACCGGTTCCATGGGAACCATCTGTCCGAAGAGGTGGACAGGAATAATCGCCTTTGTTTTCTCCGTGATCCGTTCTTCAATGAGGTCCGTATCCATCAGACATGTATCGGAACGGATATCGGTAAAAACGGGCACAGCACCGGTAAAGGCAATGGTTTCCGCCGTAGCCACAAAGGTAAAGGGCGTGGTTATCACTTCATCTCCAGCCTTGATACCCAGGGCTTTCAAAGCAATCAGCAGAGCATCGGTCCCGTTGGCACAGGGAATGTGGTGTTTCACACCCAAAAGGGACTGAATATGGCCGCTCAATTCATCCAGTTGGGGTCCCATAATAAAGCGAGCTGAAGTCAGCACCTCTTCCAGGGCCGGCATGAGTTCCGGTTTCAATGTTTTAAATTCTTTTTGCAAATCCAGCAGGGGGATATTCCGTGACATAGACACCTCTTATTGTCCCTTTGCCGTAAAGACGGTGGCAAAGGTATTCATGATAATTTTAAAATCCAGTTTCAGGGACATATTTTCCAGATAGTAGAGATCATATTCCAGCTTTTTTTTCACATCCTCGAAGGATTCGTCGTATTTATGCATGGTTTGGGCCCAGCCTGTAATCCCCGGTTTCATTTTCAGCCGGTGGCGATAGAGGGGAATGGTTTTAATGAACTGATCCACAAAAACAGGCCGTTCGGGTCTGGGGCCTACAAGACTCATATCTCCCTGCAACACATTAATAAACTGGGGGATTTCATCCAAGCGGGTCTTCCTGAGAAAATATCCCACACGGGTAATCCGGGGATCCTTTTTCTGAGACCAGACAGGCCCCGTTTCTTTTTCTGCATCAGGGATCATGGTGCGGAATTTGATCATTTTAAAGATTTTTCCGTTTTTTCCCACCCGTTCCTGCCGGTAAAAAACAGGGCCTGGCGAATCAATATATATAGCCAGAACAATCAGAGGAAAAAACGGAAGGAGAATTAACAGTGTTATGGAAGAAACCACCACATCAAGCAGGCGCTTGAAAGCCTTTTCCCATTGGGGCATAAGCTGAGGGAAAATATCGATGAGGGGAAATCCGTAAATCTGGTTTGTCCGGGCCTGACCGGAAATGATGTCGTACATATCCGGGATGATTTTTAGTCCCACATCCATGCGTCCCACTTTATCCACCACATCCAGCAGCCGCTCATGATTCCCCGTATCGAAAGCAATCACCAACTCACCGATATGCCGGCTCCGGATAAGATCAGGCAGTTCTTCCAAATCCCCGATCACCTCCACATTTTTGTAGGTCTTTCCGATATTGTCAGGGTTCAGTGTCACAAAACCGACAATTTTATAGCCAAGAGCAGGGTATTGCTTGATTTTGTCATAAATGTTAAAACCGAAATCATTATAACCCACAATCAGTGTCGGTGTGAGCCCAATCCCCCGCTCAAAGCGTTTTCTTTGGAGGGTGATAAAAAAAATCCTTCCCAGGGATGTAAGAATGGATAAGAGGAACCAGTAAATCAGCAGGGTCAGACGGGTGGAAACAATGGGGTGGTTCAAATCGAAAGTAATCAGAAAGAGAACGATCATCCCAAAGAATATTGTTTTAAAGACCCGGAAATTTTCATCGGTCCGGGACGGTGCCAGAGGAAAACTGTAAAGGCCATTCCAGAGAAAGATAATAAGCCAGTAAAGGTAGAGCACGGTTGCCGGCAGAATCAGATCTGTGGTATAAAGCTCGATGGGACTGTTAAAAAGATTCAGTTTAAAGCGGAACAGATATGTGATATAGAGTGCAGCCACGGAAGCAAGGAAGTCAGAAAGCATGGTATTGATGACCAGCCGGGATTTTCTCATGATATCAAAACCTTTTTTATTTGTTCCGTTATTTTTTGGGCGGCCTGACCGTCCCCGTAATAATGCTCCCTTTCATGATCCGGGTGGAATGAGTGGATCGCCCGGGTAATTTTATCCGGATCGGCGCCGGTAATCACGTTATACCCGGCTTCCACCGTTTCAAGCCATTCCGTCTCAGTCCGGAGGGTGATACAGGGTTTGCCCATGAAAAAAGCTTCTTTTTGTACACCTCCGGAATCGGTGAGAATTTTCAATGCATGGTTTTCCAATTGGAGCATATCCAGGAAACCCACCGGTTCTATAATTTTCAGGTGTTTTGCTTTGGACAAAATATGCCGGCTTTCAGGATGATTCATCACTTTTTTGGTTCGGGGATGGCATGGAAAAACCACAGGCCATGGACTCCCGGCTACAGATTTCAGGATGGATAAGAACGTTTCGGGATCATCTGTATTGGAGGGACGGTGAATAGTCAATAATAGAAACTCTTTATTGGCCAGTCCCAATGAACGGACAATATCCGATTTCTGTTCCGAAAGGGGCAAAAAATGCAGACAGGCATCGTACATCACGTCGCCGGTGAGATAAGTATTTGATGTCATACCTTCTTTACTCAGAAGTGACACGGCATGTTCCGTAGGACAAAAAAGGTGGTCGGCAATGCGGTCGGTGGCGATACGGTTAATTTCTTCCGGCATGGACCGGTTAAATGAACGAAGTCCGGCTTCAATATGCCCCACCGGAATTTGAAGTTTTACCGCGGCCAAAGCTCCGGCAATGGTGGAATTGGTATCACCGTAAACCAGAACATAATCCGGCTTTTCTTTTATCAAAACCTCTTCAATGGCAGCCAGCATCCTGCCGGTTTGTTCGCCGTGGCGTCCCGAACCGATATTCAGATGATAATCCGGTTCAGGGATGCCCATGTCTTCAAAAAATACACGGGACATATTCCGGTCGTAGTGCTGGCCGGTATGGATGATTATTTCTTTAAAATATTTCCGGAGAGCCAGTGCCAGGGGAGCTTCTTTAATGAACTGAGGTCTGGCGCCGATAATTGTCGCAATGGTATATGTCATAGAATGATTGTCTCTTTCAATACAATGGAGAATATACTGTGATTTAAAGTTTTGTACCAAAACTTTAAGAGTTGAGAGTGATGAGTGGAGAGTAGTGAGTTAGAGTTTTGAGTTGAGAGTTGGGCTAAGTTTGTTCGTTGTGTTTTTGATTATATACTTTACAAGATATTTTACGGGATAAGTATTAACATTTGAAGAAGACCTTTTATTGCCATCATTGAATATATGATATTTAATATTATTTTGAATCTGTGTCTTAGATTAATTATCTTAATTTCATGGCTAAAAGTATTATTGCTGAAAAGACGTTGGATTTCTCGGTGAATGTTGTCAAGGCATCCCAATTTTTAAATCAGGAAAAGTATGAATATGATATATCTCGTCAACTTAAAAGAGCCGGAACATCTATTGGAGCCAATGTATCAGAAGCTCTGAATGCTTCATCCCGGAAAGATTTTATTCATAAAATGACCCTTGCTTTAAAAGAAGCCAATGAAGCCTTCTATTGGATTTAAATATTAAAACGGACGGATTACAATCATGAAATCATATCAAACCTGGAAAATCCCTGCCATGAGATCATAAAAATCTTGAGATCCATCATTCTCACATCAAAAAGCCGCCTCAATCATTCCACCCCAAAAACATAGCCAAAAATTAAAACCGTTTTAAACGCAATAAACCAAACTCAAAACTCTCAACTTGGACTCACAACTCATCACTCTCCACTCTCAACTCTTCTGGAATTTTTCAATTAATCGCTGTACAAAATATTTCCGCGTAAAGGATTCCCGGATCACAGCATAGCCTGCCTTGCCCATGGCCTTGCACTTTTCCCGGTCGGCCGCCAGATTGCTCAGGGTCCTGGCCAGATCGTGCGCATTATGATCGGGAGGTAAAACCACACCGCATTGATGATTCGTGATAAAATCCGCCGCCTCACCGGGAATGTTGGTCACCAATGGCACTTTCCGGGCCAGGTATTCAAACATTTTGCTGGGAAGGGCATTGGTAAACAGATCCACATTCTTCAGCGGTACGAGTCCAATATGGGCGGCACTGATGATAGAGGGCATTTCAGACCGTGCCTGGGATTCCACAAAAATGACATTTTTCAATTGATTCTTTTGTGCTTCTTGTTCCAGTTCGGCCTTTTTAACCCCATCCCCCACAAAAACAAACATAATCTCTTCATTGGACTTCAGCAATTTTGCCGCATCGATAATCCGGTCCAGTCCCTGGGCAATACCCATATTCCCGCTGAAGAGGACCACAAATTTTCCTTCGATGGCATTTTGAAAAAAAACCGGCCGGGCAGGTTCGGTGAGCATAAAATCCGGCACCCCGTTGGGAAGATCTACAAAATCCGGTTCCTGTTTTATTTTACCCGTTATCCGTTCCCTGAAACCGGGAACAGCCAGAGATATAACTTTCGCGCCCTTGTAAACCCACCGTTCCAGTCCTTCCAGGATACGGATAAAAAACCGGTTCTTCATGGCATCCAGTTCAATCACCGAATCAGGCCACAGATCCCGCACATCCAGAATATAGGGTATTCGCCGGAGCCGGGAGATGATCCGCCCTGCCACAGCCGTGGTTAACGGCGGCGAAGTCACCCAGATCACATCCGGTTTATCAATCCATAAAGAGCGCCAGATTCCCGAGAGCATGAATGAAAGGTAAAAAAAAGACCGGTCTTTATTGGTAGAGCGTTTATTTACCATCACCCAGGACCGGTATACGTTGATCCCGTTCCAGATCTCCACATTTTTGCTTTTCACATTCCGGCGGATAAAGTAGGCCGGGCGTTCACACACCACGCTGACCTTAAAGCCTGCATCCTTTAATAAAAGTGCGTAATCACTCATCCGGGATGCAGCAGCGCCGGCTTCCGGAGGAAAATACTGGGTAAGAATTAAGACGTGGGGGGATAAATTCATGAAAGACGGGTCACTTTATTTTCGGAGAGATGATAGGTTTTACCGCAGCTTGAACATATTGCCTTACCCTTTTCATCAAATGTAAGCCGCTTGGCGCATTCACACACCCAACCGATGCGCCGGGCGGGAATACCCACCATGAGGGCATGATCGGGAACATCTTTGGTAATCACCGATCCGGCACCGATAAAGGCATAGCGGCCGATAGTAATGCCACAGACGATGGTGGCATTGGCCCCGATAGAGGCTGATTTTTTTACCAGGGTTTTATGATAGAATTGTGAACCCCGCTGGGGAAATTCACTCCGGGGATCGAGTACATTGGTAAAGACCATGGAAGGACCGCAGAAAACATAATCCTCCAGTTCCACCCCTTCATATACACTCACATTATTCTGAATTTTTACATATTTCCCGATAACCACATTATTGGCAACGTTCACATTTTGTCCCAGGGTGCATCCCGGACCGATTTTCGCCCCTTTCTGAATATGGGAAAAGTGCCAGATCTTTGTCCCTTCACCGATTTCAACCCCTTCATCCACATAAGATGATTTATGAACAAAATATTTTTTATCTTCAGGCATACATGCTCCGTATTCAGAGAGGCAGGCTGACCCGTTTACCGGTTTTGGCGGATTGATAAATAGCCAGGATAAGTTCCAGGGATTTTCGTCCGCTACGGCCGTCTGTATTGGGTTCGCTCTCCCCTTTCAGGACCTTGATCACATTTTCATAATAGGGAATGTGCCCGAACCCGTACACATTGGGTGGATTGTAATTGCTTTTTTCAATAATGGCATCATCGTCATCATATTCGGCAAAGTCCCATTTCTCGATTTTATTTATGGCTATACCCCCAACTTTTACGGTTCCTTTTTCACCGATCACCGTTATTGATCCCTCAAAATTTTTCGGATACGTCAACATGGTTACATTCATATTACCAATCACGCCATTGCGGAAACGGAGGATGGCAGAACCTGTGTCTTCAGCTTCAATATGGCGGGCCAGGGTAGCTGTTTCAGCCATCACGTGGTCCACGGGACCGATAAGCCACTGAAGGGCATCCACATAGTGGGAGGCCTGGTTCATAAAGGCGCCGCCGTCAAATTCCCAGGTCCCCCGCCACTTGGCCATATCATAGTATTCCTGGGGACGCATCCAGAACACATTGCTCTGGACCATATAAATCTGTCCGAACCGGTCTTTGTCCAGAGCCCGTTTCAGCAGTTGCATGGTCGTGTTCAGGCGGTTTTGTTTCACGACAAACAGGTTGACTCCCTCATGATCGCAGGTATGAATCAACTCATCCACGGAAGGCAGAGTAATGCCCATGGGTTTTTCCGTAATTACATGACAGCCTGCCTTTGCCGCCTGAATACCATGTGCCGGATGGAGGCCGCTGGGTGTACAGACGGACACCACATCAATATCCCCCCGGTTCAGCATTTCAGAATAATCTGTGTACCAGTCCACCCCCTGCTCTTTTCCCGCCGTTTCTGCCTGTTCTTTCACAATATCACACACGGCTACCAGCTTTAAATCATCCGGAAAGTGTTTAATGGACGCAAAATGGTTTTTAGAAATCCGTCCGCAACCGATAAGGGCAATATTCAACATATTTCAACCTTTTCTTTCAACATGCTTCAATATCATTTGTCTGCTGATTTAACGGAGTAATTTAGTAAATATGGAGAGGATAAGATAGAATTCTTTCGAGGGAACGAGGGAGAAAATTCCTCCCGCCGGGTTCGCAGAGACGCGGAGAAAGAAAAAATACTAAATACATTACATTGCGCATCCTCTCTTCGCTCCTTGCTATTCAATCGACTATCAACTGTAACTCATGGCTGTCGACTATCAATTCCGGATACTCCGTAATACTCTGAGATAATATTTTCTGGTTATTAATTTTGTATAATTAATATGATTAAAATAGCCTTGATAATAACAAATACAATGGATATAATAAACAAAGATATAAAAACACCCCCTTAATCACTCCTTCTTAGCGGATTCTCTCTGTTGAATGTAAAAGGGTTTTCGTTCGTTATGATTCAAACAAGATGGACTAAGTAAATAAAC
>JAGGVO010000003.1 GCA_021157965.1 Candidatus Neomarinimicrobiota bacterium | reverse complement strand
GTTTACGGAACAGAAAATGATCTGAAGGCTTTTATCGACTCCTGCCACGGAGCGGGAATCGCTGTCATTCTGGATATTGCCCTCAACCATGCCTATGGCGACTGCCCCTTTGTCCGCCTTTACAACGAGGGGGATTTCGGAGCCCCGCTGGCTGATAATCCCTGGTTCAATGTGATTGCCCCCCATCCTATGAGCGTGGGATACGATTTCAATCATGAGAGTCCTTACACCAAAGCGTTGATGAAGGAGATTACGACACACTGGATTGAGGAATATCATGTGGACGGATACCGCTTTGACCTGTCCAAAGGATTCACCCAGACCTATTCAGGGGATGATATGGACATGTGGAGCCGGTATGATCAAAGCCGTATTGACATTCTGGGTGAGTATGCAGCCCATATACGATCTGTTAAATCGGATGCCATTTTGATTCTTGAACACTTTGCCGATAACGATGAAGAAACAGTCCTGGCCCATAACGGGTTTATGCTCTGGGGAAATATGAACGGTCCCTATAGCCAGGGAGCTATGGGCTGGCTGACTAATTCGGATTTCAGTTATGGGTATTTCAGAAACCGGGGCTGGTGGGCTATGAATCTGGTGACTTTTATGGAAAGCCACGATGAACCGTGGATTATGTACAAAAACCTTCAATACGGAAACTGCACGGAAACTTACTGCATTAAAGATACAGTAACGGCTCTGAAACGCATGGAACTATCCACTGCTTTTTTTCTCACCATACCCGGACCGAAAATGATTTGGCAGTTCGGTGAACTGGGCTACGACAGGGAACTGCCGGAAGAGGAAGGACGCACCGAAGCTAAACCGGTGCTCTGGCACTATTTGAAAAACAAAAACCGGGTACGGCTCTTTAATCTTTATAAAAACCTTTTAAAACTCCGGAAGGATTACCCGTTGTTCCGGAATTCGGAAACCACTGTGTCGATTTATACACCGGATAATATTCCGGACCGCCGTCTGAAACTCTCTTCACCCGATATGAATGCGGTGATCATAGGTAATTTCGGAATGACTGAACATCAAAGCTGGCCGGAATTTCACCATACCGGGACCTGGTATGAGTTTTTTTCCGGGGATACATTGTCTGTAGATGATACAGGTATAACCCTGATGCTTCAGCCCGGCGAATACCGGCTCTATACCGATCAGAAACTTTTCACTCCCGATACAACGCTGCCCGTATCCCTTAAGTCAAATTCAGAAAAAGAGGAAACTTTCCATCTGGTGGATCTTTATCCCAACCCATTCAATGCTGAAATCACAATAAATCTGACACTGCCGGATTCTGGCCCCCTTTCAATTCAGTTTTTTTCAATAACCGGAAAACCCGTGGGTGAATTTTATCTGCCGGCAGTCCGGAAGGGAACATATACCCGGACATTTAATCTCGGTCATTTGCCGTCCGGAGTCTATCTTGTAAAAATGACTCAGAATCAACACAATGCAACCCGTAAACTGGTGCTTTTGAAATGAAAAAAATAATGATTTTGCCGTGTATAGGTTTCCTTTGGGGGATGATAACAACAGCGGAAGCTTCTCCTGTCACATCCGAGCCTGCCAATCCTACTGTCAATGATTCCATCATCATCTATTTCGATGCCACAAAGGGCAATCAGGGACTCAAAGACTTTGCCGGTCCGGTGTATGCCCATACCGGTGTATTGACCGATGAAAGTATCTCATCATCCGAGTGGAAATATGTTGTGACCAATTGGGGGGAGGATACTCCGGAAACCCAATTGAGCCAGGTGGAAACCAATCTGTGGAAACTGGTGATTGGTTATCCCCGGGTATACTATAATATCCCCGAAAATGTCAAAGTGACTCATCTGGCCTTTGTTTTCCGAAGCTCACAACAGTCGGGTGGGGGATATCTTGAAGGGAAGGATGTTGATAATAAAGATATCTTTCTCGAACTCTATGAGCCGGGTATTACGGCTCAATTTATAACCCCAACGATTACGGAATCTTTTCAGGATCCCCGGCGTGAACCCCTCTTCATGACCGATCAGGATACTCTGCATATTCTGGGAACCAGCGTTCAGTTGTTTACCGAAACGGTCCGCACTGAATTATTCATTAACGGAACAAGTGTAAGCTCGGTTAATCACGATACACTCTCTTACACGCTCATAGGAGGTGATTATACAGACGATCTCCTGCAAATTGACCTGATTGCCGAAGATATGTATCAATTGCGTGATACGGCCTCATTTATCGTTATTAAAAATCCCGGACTCAAAGAAGCACCAAGACCGGAGGGGTTGGATGCGGGTATAACTGTTGGTCCTTACGGTCAATCGGTTACATTTTCCCTTTTTGCACCCTATAAGGATTTTGTCTATCTGATCGGTGATTTTAACGACTGGATGGTGCTGCCGGAATTCGAAATGTTCAGAGATTACATCTCCGAAGATGAAGTGTGGTACTGGATAACAGTGCCGGTTGATGAATCGAAAGAATATGGTTTTCAATACCTGATTGACGGTGAAATCCGTATTGCCGATCCTTACACACAAAAAATTCTGGATCCATGGAATGATCCCTATATTCCTGAAAGTGTCTATCCCGGTCTTAAACCCTATCCCAAAGGGAAAACCCGGGAAATTGTTTCAACCTTTACAACAGAAATGTCACCACCCTTTAACTGGACAGATACGGCATTTGTCCGTCCCGCAAGGGAAAAACTGGTGATTTATGAACTGCTCATTCGGGATTTTTTAGCGGACCATCACTATGAAACGCTCATTGATACACTACCGTACTTGAAAAAGCTGGGAGTAAACGCAATAGAACTGATGCCAATCAGTGAATTTGAAGGAAATTCAAGCTGGGGTTATAACCCGAGCTTCTATTTTGCACCTGATAAATATTACGGGACGGATTTTGCCTTAAAGCGTTTTATCAATACGTGTCATCTGGAAGGGATTGCCGTGATTATGGATATGGTTTTAAACCATTCTTATGGACAATCTCCCATGGTGCGCATGTACTGGAACAGCGCAGCATCCCGTCCCTCAGAAGAAAATCCATGGTTTAATGAAGTATCACCTAATCCTGATTACTCCTGGGGATTTGATTTCAATCATGAAAGTCCCTGGACACAGGCCTTTGTGGATTCAGTCCTGGCTTTTTGGATTCAGGAATATCATGTTGACGGATACCGGCTGGACTTTACCAAAGGATTTACCAATACGGCGGGTGATCCCGGATATGATGTGAGCCGGATAAACCTGATCAAACGTTTGGGGAATGTGCTGTGGCAAAAAGATTCCACGGCGTATCTAATTCTCGAACACTGGGCCGATAATTCCGAAGAACAGACCCTGGCGAATGAGGGTTTTATGCTCTGGGGAAATGTGACCCACGTATATCAGGAAGCCTCCATGGGTTATGAATCAGATTTTTCCTGGGGATTCTATGAGTCCCGGGGATGGTCTGAACCTCGTTTGGTCAGCTACATGGAAAGCCATGATGAAGAGCGAATCATGTTTAAAAACCTGAGCTGGGGAAAAGTATCGGGCGACTATTCCATCCAGGAAATTAACACGGCGCTGAACCGTGTAAAATTGATTTCTGCCTTTTTCTATACAATTCCCGGCCCTAAGATGTTATGGCAGTTTGGTGAACTGGGATACGACGTTTCCATTGATACACCCTGCAGGGTGTGTGAAAAACCGATTCGTTGGGATTACTACCACGATGCACAGCGAAAAAATCTGTTTAAAACAACAGCAGCGTTAATCCGGTTACGCCTTACTAATCCTTTATTTTATTCCGGGAATACCCAGGTAGAGATGGATACGGGAGGGATGGTGAAAACTCTGACTCTCACCGGCTCATCCATGCGCAGTGTAATTGTAGGTAACTTTGATGTGGTGGAGAAAACGGCAGATGTAACATTTCCGAGAATTGGCGTATGGTATGATTATTTTAGCGGGGACAGTTTGATATTAGGAAATCTGGCTGAATTAATTCAGCCGTTAACCCTTGCGCCCGGAGAATTTCATATTTATACCGATAAAAAACAGCCCCTGCCGGAACCAGGCATTTTGACCCGTCTTACCGAAGAAATGTTACTTGGCCGTACCTTTGAATTGTTTGACAATTATCCGAATCCCTTTAACGGAATGACCCGTAT
>JAGGVO010000002.1 GCA_021157965.1 Candidatus Neomarinimicrobiota bacterium | reverse complement strand
GCTCCTCCCGCCTTCGCCAAAACATACGTGATGGCGGCCGTCAGCGTCGTCTTACCGTGATCCACGTGACCGATCGTTCCGATGTTCACATGCGGCTTCGTTCTTTCAAATTTCTTCTTTGCCATGAGAAAAACTCCTAAATTTTTCCATGAATACGTTCTAAAATCTTCTCCTGGACAGAGGCGGGAACAGGATCATAGTGATCAAACTGCATAGTAAAAACCGCCCGTCCCTGGGTGATAGACCTCAAGTCAGTTGCGTAACCAAACATTTCCGCCAGGGGTACATAGCCTGACAGGACCTGAGCGTCGTTTCGCGGTGTCATTCCTTTGATCTGACCGCGCCGGGATGTCAGGTCACCCATTACATCCCCTAAATATTCATCCGGCACAATGATTTCCACCGCCATCATGGGTTCCAGAATAATGGGACCCGCTTTTTTGGCGGCTTCCTGTGCGGCCATGGAACCCGCAACTTTGAAAGCCATTTCCGATGAATCCACCTCGTGGTAAGAACCATAAGTCAATTCAACTTTGATATCTTCCAGAGGATATCCTGCAAGAATGCCATTTTGCAATGCTCCCCGGATACCTTTATCGACAGACGGGATATACTCTTTGGGAATCACCCCGCCGACAATTTTATTTACAAACTCGTAGCCTTTTCCTTTTTCATTGGGGGACATAGTAATCACCACATGTCCATATTGACCTTTACCACCTGTCTGGCGGACAAATTTCTTATCCACTTCCACGGTTTTGGTAATGGTCTCTTTATAGGCCACCTGAGGTCTGCCCACCTGGGCATTGACTTTAAATTCACGTTTCAGTCGGTCTACAATAATCTCAAGGTGAAGTTCACCCATGCCCCAAACAATGGTCTGTCCCGTTTCTTCATCGGATTGAATCTGAAAGGTGGGATCTTCATCAGCCAGTTTTAAAAGTCCTTTAAACAACGCATCCTGATCCGCTTTGCTTGCCGGTTCGATGGAAACATTAATCACAGGGTCCGGGAAAACCATTTCTTCCAGGATCACGGGTTTATCCTTATCACAAAGGGTATGACCTGTCCGGGTATCTTTCAGCCCGACAACGGCTACGATATCCCCTGCGGTGGCCTGGTTCACATCTTCCCGTTTGTTGGCATGCATCCGGAGAATTCTGCCAAAGCGTTCCCGTTTTCCGCTCAGGGGATTCAGGGCATATTCGCCTGTAGCAATTTTCCCGGAATAAATGCGGACATACGTCAGTTTCCCTACATAGGGATCCGTCATGATTTTAAAAGCAAGAGCAGAAAAAGGAGCATCCGTATCGGGAGTCCGTATAATTTCCTTTTCGGTTTTCGGATGGATTCCCTTAATCGGCGGAACATCCAAGGGAGAAGGCAAATAGTCGACGACAGAATTCAAAAGGACCTGCACTCCCTTGTTTTTAAAAGCAGATCCCACAATCACGGGAGTAATATCGCCTTTGATCGTCCCTTCACGGATTGCCGATTTAATTTCTTCCGTACTCAGTGTTTCGCCTTCCAGATATTTTTCAAGGAGCTCATCATTGTAAGCGGCCACCTCTTCAATGAGGTGATGGCGATACTCTTCCACCCGGTCAAACATATCCTTGGGGATTTCACCGTACTCAAATTCGGCCCCGAGCGTGGACTCATTGTACAGAATAGACCGCATGTGGATCAGATCCACAATACCCGTAAACATTTCACCGGAGCCGATGGGCAGAAAAACCGGCAGAGGATTAGCTCCCAGGCGTTTCCGGATCATATCGATAACATAATAGAAATCGGCACCTGTCCGGTCCATTTTATTAATGAAGGCTATGCGGGGGACTTTATATTTATCTGCCTGGCGCCAGACCGTTTCAGACTGGGGTTCCACCCCGCCGACGCCACAAAAGATGGCAATCGCCCCATCCAGAACCCGGAGGGAGCGTTCCACTTCAGCAGTAAAATCCACGTGTCCCGGCGTATCGATGATATTAATATCATGTCCCTGCCAGGAACAACGTGTCGCGGCAGATGTAATGGTAATGCCTCGTTCCTTTTCCTGCTCCATCCAGTCCATTGTGGCAGTCCCTTCGTGGACTTCGCCCAATTTGTGAGACCGGCCGGTATAATAAATAATGCGCTCCGTCGTTGTGGTTTTACCCGCATCGATGTGAGCCATAATACCGATATTTCTGAGCTTTTTCAGGTCTGCTTTACCCATGGGTTCCTTTACGCTTTACCGAAAGTGGGCAAAAGCCCGGTTAGCTTCCGCCATTTTGTGGGTATCTTCCCGTTTTTTCACGGAGCTGCCCTCACCCTGGGATGCGGCAAGGAGTTCGGCGGCAAGTTTCGTCGCCATGCTATCCCCGGACCGGGCACCGGAAAATTTAATAATCCAGCGCATTGCCAGGGCGTAGCGGCGATTATGGCGGACTTCAACAGGCACCTGATAGGTTGCACCACCGATCCGTTTGGATTTAACTTCCAAAACCGGTGCCACATTATCCAGCGCCTTCTGGAATGTTTCCAGTCCCTTGCCCTTTGTTTTTTCATCCAATATATCCAGTGCGTCGTATAAAATAGACTCGGCTACACCCTTCTTTCCCCGTTCCATCAGGTTGTTGATAAACTTGGCAACCGTCGCTGAATGGTACTTAGGATCGGGGAGAATCTCTCTTTTTTGCGGTTTGTTTCGTCTTGACATTGAAATCGTTCCTTATTTCGGCTTCTTGGCACCATAGCGTGAACGGCTATTTTTCCGGTCCGATACTCCGGCCGTATCCAAAGTCCCCCTCACAATATGGTAGCGAACACCCGGTAAATCCTTTACACGACCTCCTTCAATCAACACCAGTGAGTGTTCCTGAAGATTGTGTCCCTCGCCGGGAATATAGGCCGTAACTTCAATACCCGTCGTCAAACGGACACGGGCCACTTTGCGTAATGCTGAGTTCGGTTTCTTGGGCGTGGTTGTATAAACACGGGTACACACACCGCGCTTCTGGGGATTTCCCTGAAGAGCGGGGACCTTATTTTTTTTGATAACCTTTTTCCTGCCCTTTTTCACCAATTGATTGATCGTTGGCATACTTTCTCCAATTTTTGTCAAGCCTGATAATGTAATATCCCTGCTTTTTATAAGCAATGGGATTTATTCTATAAGCAGGTCTTCATCATCATAGACCTGAGCATCTGCAAAGAACTCCAGATCATCCACTTCCGTAAATTCCGGCTCACGGACTTTCAGATTTTCGTAACGGGACTGTCCTGTCCCGGCAGGAATCAACCGGCCCATGATAATGTTTTCTTTCAAGCCCTTCAGATAATCCACTTTTCCAGCCACCGCGGCATCTGTCAGTACCCGGGTTGTTTCCTGGAATGAAGCGGCAGAGATCCAGCTTTCCGTATTCAATGATGCACGGGTAATACCCAGGAGTAGTGGTTCAAATGTTGCCGGAATAGCAGGTTTAAACTCTGCAGGTTTCTTTCCGGCGGATTTGTGGCGCACATTGTCTTCTTCCACAATATCCTGGGGATACAGGCTGTTAGTCTTCAGGGCGGTGTCACCGGAATCAGTGATGCGTACCATGTTCATGATTTTTTCATTTTCTTCCAACACCACCTGTTTAGATATCCGGTCTCCCTTCAGAAAATCCGTATCACCGGGATCACTGATTTCCACCTTCTGCAGCATCTGACGGACAATCACTTCTATATGTTTGTCATTGATTCGTACACCCTGCAGACGGTATACGTGCTGAATTTCGTTCACCAGGTATTTTTGGACTTCATAAACACCATTAATCTTCAGGATTTTCTTTGGCGGGATCGCCCCGTCACAGATGGGATTTCCTGCGTGAATATAATCGCCGTCGTGGACCAGAATATGTTTTCCCGGCGGAATTTTGTATGTGTACAGTTCTCCCAGATCATTCCGGACGCGGACTGTTTGAATACCCTTGGAAAGGCGGTCAAACTGGACATAGCCGTTCACCTCACTCACAATGGCTTCATTGGAGGGGTTCCGTGCTTCAAAAAGTTCGGAAACTCTGGGAAGACCGCCGGTAATATCGTTGCTCCGGGCCGTCTCTTTCGAGCGTTTCGCCATCGTCTCACCCTGAAGAACCTTCTGGCCGTCTTTTACCAGAAGTGAGGATGATTCAGGCAGGTTGATTGCCTTTCCGATGGGATTTCCTTCCTCATCAACAATGAGAATCCGGGCTGTTTTGTCACGGTCCTTTGAGGCAACAATCTGCCACTCTTTAAAACCGGAGGTATCCGAAACTTCATCATAGGTCACACCGGGTACCAGATCGATGAGTTTCACATACCCATTATAACGTGATACGATATGATCGTTATACACATCCCAGTCATAGAGGATCGTGGATTTTTCAACCTGTTGACCATCGTTGACATAGATTTTCGCACCCTGGGGAACCGTATATGAAATGAGTTCACGGTTATTGTTATCAATGATACTCATCTTGCCGTTCCGGACCAGGACAACCCTGTATTTCTGTTTTGTGGTTTCATCCACAAACTCATTTTCAGAAACATGCAGGTTTTCAGAATAGGAGACCTGACCTTCATACCTGGCAGGCTGGTGTGATTCTTCAATCACATGGCTGGCCGTACCACCGATATGGAAGGTTCTCAGGGTCAGCTGTGTTCCGGGTTCACCAATAGACTGAGCTGCAACGATACCTACAGCTTCTCCCTGGTTGACCAGGGTATTGGTAGCGAGATTGCGGCCATAGCATTTGGCACATACCCCCTTCTTGGCTTCACAGGTCAGCACGGAACGGATCATCACGGATTCCACATTGCTCTCATCCACTGCCCGTGCTTTGACTTCGTCGATCAGTTCTCCGGCCTTCACAAGGAGTTTATCATTTACCGGATCAATAATATCATCCAAAGCCACACGTCCCAGAATTCTTTCGGACAGGGGTTCGATCACCCGATCGCCGTCTTTAATGGGAACGACTTCAATACCGTTGATGCTGCCACAATCTTCTTCACTGATGACCACATCCTGGGCCACATCCACCAGGCGGCGTGTTAAATATCCGGCATCAGCTGTTTTTAATGCCGTATCCGAAAGACCTTTACGGGCACCGTGGGTAGAAATAAAGTATTCAAGAACCGTCAATCCTTCCTTAAAGTTTGACGTAATAGGTGTTTCAATAATTTCCCCCACTCCACCGGTCATGGATTTCTGCGGTTTGTTCATCAATCCGCGCATACCCGCAAGCTGTTTCATCTGGTCCTTTGAACCCCGGGCACCGGAATCAGACATCATATAGATGGGATTAAAACCTTCCCGGTCATTCTGGAGGATTCGGTTCATGGATGCCTGAACAAGGTCTGTCGTCCTGGACCAGGCGTCGATAACCTTGTTATACCGTTCATTCTCGGTAAGAACACCCTTATTCCGCTTTTGGTTAATAGTATCCACCTGAGTCTGTGTTTTATTGATAATCTTAAATTTATCATCAGGAATAAGAACATCGCTCAGACCAATGGATACACCGGACATGGTTGCCAATTCAAAGCCAAGGTCTTTCAGTTTATCCAGGAAACGGACGGTTTCATGGAGACCGACCCGCCGGTTTGCTTCGGCAATAATGTATTCCAGGCGTTTTTTAGTAATCAATTCATTGAAATAGGGCATTCCTTCAG
Source organism: Candidatus Neomarinimicrobiota bacterium (assembly GCA_021157965.1). NCBI lineage: Bacteria > Pseudomonadati > Fidelibacterota > Fidelibacterota bacterium. Next base: position 8,963 of record JAGGVO010000002.1, on the reverse strand, counting down.
GAATGATGGCATTGAACTGAATCCGGCCAACGGTCGTATCAATCAGTTTGCCGTCTTTCAGGAGTTTAACCTTAGCATGGAGGGTTACCCTTTTGTTGTCAAATGCCAGCAAGGCTTCATCATAGGAAGAAAACACCATTCCTTCACCGGGCTGGTTGGATTTGGCACGGGTAATATAATAGGTCCCGAGAACCATATCCTGAGAAGGCACCGAAATGGGATTTCCATGGGCCGGGTGAAGAATGTTATTACTTGCCAGCATGAGCATGCGGCATTCAATTTGGGCCTCAAAGGAAAGAGGTACATGGACGGCCATCTGGTCGCCGTCGAAGTCGGCATTGAATGCGGCACAGACCAGGGGATGTACCCGGATGGCCTTCCCATCCACCAGGACAGGCTGAAAAGCCTGAATACCCAGACGGTGCAGTGTAGGTGCACGGTTGAGCAATACGGGATGATCTTTCACCACATATTCCAAAAGTTCCATCACTTCCGGACTTCGCCGTTCCACCATACTTTTTGCCGTTTTGGGGGTCGTGGCTTTGCCGCGGACCAGAAGTTCATGCACCAGATGGGGTTTAAAAAGTTCTGTAGCCATCAGTTTGGGCAAACCACATTCATGAATTTTCAGTTCGGGCCCCACAACAATAACGGAACGCCCCGAATAATCCACTCGTTTACCCAACAGATTCTGACGGAAACGGCCTTCTTTTCCATTTAGCATATCGCTGAGGGATTTCAGCGGCCGGCGGGTACCGGAACGGACTGCCGTTCTCCGGCGGCTGTTATCAAACAAGCTGTCCACCGCTTCCTGAAGCATACGCTTTTCATTTCTCAGGATCACATCGGGCGCTTTAATATCAATCAACTGTTTCAGCCGGTTATTCCGGATGATAACCCTTCGGTACAAATCATTCAGATCCGATGCAGCAAAACGGCCGCCCTCCAGAGGGACAAGAGGACGAAGTTCAGGTGGAATGACCGGCAGAACTTTCAAAATCATGTATTCCGGCCTGTTGACCGGCGGTTCGTCACCTTCCGATTCAAACGCTTTCAGAATTTTCAGACGCTTGACAATGTCTGTCTGGTCAGAGACGGATGTGCTTTTTTTCAAATCACTTTTCAGTGTCTGAATCAGCTTGGGAACGTCCAGATCCACAAGAATATCATAGAGAGCTTCAGCACCGGTTTTCGCAATGAAGAGTTCTTCTTCAGGAATCTTTTCTTCGGCTTCCTCACCATATTTATACAAAAGATCGAGATAGGTATCCTCATCAATCAGTTCCATCGGTTCGACGGGACGGGTTTTACCGTTTTCCGTCTCAATGACAGCCTTACCCGGCTGAATGACGATGTAGGATTCATAATAGATAACCTGTTCAATGTTCTTGGCAGACATCCCAAGCACATTTGCCAGTTTGGAGGGGATGGATTTCAGATACCAGATATGGGCCACGGGAACAGCCAGGGTAATGTGCCCCATCCGTTCACGGCGTACCTTTTTCCGGGTTACTTCCACCCCGCACCGGTCACATACAATCCCTTTGTACCGGATCCGTTTATATTTTCCGCAATGACATTCCCAATCTTTTACCGGACCGAAAATCTTTTCACAGAAGAGACCGTCTTTTTCCGGTTTATAAGACCGATAATTGATTGTTTCGGGTTTGAGAATTTCCCCTCTTGACTTACTCAGGATAGACTCGGGAGAGGAGAGTCTCAGGCGGATTTTACTAAAATCCTTTTTTGTATCTTGCGAAGCATTGAATTTCACACTCAAGGTGAATTCCTCCTTTGTTAAAAGTGGATCTTACAGCAGATCCACTTCCAGGCCCAGTCCCTGAAGTTCTTTCAGCAACACGTTAAATGATTCCGGCATACCGTAATCGGGGAGGTTTTCCCCTTTGACGATGGCATTATAAACACGGGATCTGCCATCCACATCATCGGATTTAACGGTGAGAACTTCTTGTAAAGTATAAGCGGCACCGTATGCTTCAAGGGCCCAGACTTCCATTTCACCGAAACGCTGTCCGCCGAACTGGGCTTTACCACCCAATGGCTGCTGCGTAATCAATGAATAGGGACCGGTTGATCTTGCATGCATTTTATCTTCAATCATGTGAGCCAGCTTCATCATGTAAATCTGTCCCACAGCAACTGTATCGTAGATTTTTTCACCGGTTCTTCCATCGTACAATTCGCTCTTGCCATTCTCCGGCAAACCGGCCTTCTTCAATTCTTCCTGCACATCACTATAACGGGCTCCGTCAAAAACCGGTGTTTCATAATAGATACCCAGTTCTTTGCCGGCCCAGCCCAGCATGGTTTCGTACAACTGTCCAAGGTTCATACGAGAAGGCACACCCAGGGGATTCAGAACGATATCCACAGGGGTTCCGTCCGGCAGATAGGGCATATCCTCTTCGGGCACGATAATGGAAACAACACCCTTATTTCCGTGCCGGCCGGCCATCTTATCTCCTACCTGGATTTTCCGTTTGCTGGCGATATAAACCTTGGCCAACTGGAGCACACCCGGTTGAAGGTCGTCACCGGCTTTAACCTTGAACTTTTCATTATCGATTTCGTATTGAATATTCTGCTGGACATCCTGGTAATTCCGTATCAGTCTCAACACTTTCTGGTATTGTTTGTCATCCTTGATCCAGGGTTTATCCAGATTCACACGTCGGAAATCCATATTTTCAAAGATATCGGCATTCCATTCGCGGCCTTCAGCCACAATGGCATTCCCACCTTTATCGTAGATACCGGTGCAGGCATGTCCCTCAAGGAGTGCCAGGAGCTTCCGGGTTAACTTACCTTTAAGAGCTGCCAGACGGCGTCTCAATTCTTCATCAAGTTTTTCGATTTTTATTTTTTCATCCCTGCGGGATTCTTTCCCTTTACGGACAAAGAGACGGGTATCAATGACCACACCGGATGTCCCCGGCGCAGCCCGTTTGGATGCATCCTTCACATCCCCGGCTTTTTCACCGAAGATTGCCCGGAGCAGTTTCTCTTCCGGTGTGGGATCCGTTTCTCCCTTGGGAGTAACTTTACCAATCAGAATATCCCCGGATTTCACTTGGGCGCCTACTCGGATAATACCGTTTTCCTCAATATTCTTTGTGGCTTCTTCCGAGACATTGGGGATTTCGCGTGTCAGTTCTTCGCTTCCCCGTTTGGTTTCCCGGACTTCCAATTCCACTTCCTTCACGTGGACAGATGTGAAGATATCCTCTTTCACCATCCGTTCACTGAGGACAATGGCATCCTCAAAATTATAGCCGCGCCAGGGCATAAAAGCCACCAGGACATTCCGGCCCAGGGCCAGTTCTCCTTTATTGGTGGAAGTACCGTCAGCAAGGGGTTGCCCTTTTTTCACTACCTGATTTTTCCTGACAATCGGCCGCTGATTGATCGCCGTATCCTGGTTGGTCCTCTGGTATTTTTTCAGATGGTAGACATAACGACCCTCATTTTCATCGAGGGATACGGAAGCATCGAATCCTTCCAGGGGCCTGAGAATAATTTTATTGGCATCCACATATTCAATAACACCATCCGTATCCGCCACAACAATCGCCCGGCTGTCTGCTGCAATAATACCTTCCATACCCGTTCCCACAATGGGGGTACTGGGAGTGAGCAGTGGTACAGACTGGCGCTGCATATTACTCCCCATAAGAGCACGGTTGGCGTCATCATGTTCCAGAAAAGGAATCAAACTGGCAGCGGCACTGACAATCTGAATCGGTGCCACGTCCATGTAATTCACTTTTTCCGGTGCAACGGCAGGATAATCGGCACCTTTCCGGCACTTTACCACGTCCAGGGCAAAGGAATTATCCTTATTAAGAAGAGCATTTGCCTGGGCAATCACACTTCTGTCTTCATCATCAGCAGACAGATATTCAATTTCTTTTGTCACATAAACTTTTCCATCCTTGACACGTGTTTTCCGGTAGGGTGTTTCAATAAAGCCCAGGCGGTTAACAACGGCATAGGAAGCCAGTGAAGAAATCAGACCAATATTAGGTCCTTCCGGGGTTTCGATGGGACACAGGCGTCCGTAGTGAGTGTAATGCACGTCCCGGACCTCAAAACCGGCTCGTTCACGGGTCAGCCCTCCCGGCCCCAGAGCAGATAAACGACGCTTGTGTGTCAGCTCAGCCAGAGGATTGGTCTGGTCCATAAACTGGGACATTTGAGAAGTACCGAAAAAGGTGTTAATCACCGATGTGATAATCCGGCTGTTCACCAATTCCTGAGGTGTCAGGTTTTCAGCCCGGTGGATATTCATCCGGTCCCGGATTGTCCGTGACATTCGGGTAAAGGCAATGGAAAACTGGTTGGCAAGCTGTTCGCCAACGGTTCTCACACGCCGGTTCCCCAGATGGTCGATATCATCAGAAAGCTTATCTCCGCGACGCATTTTGATCAGGTGTTGAACAATGTAGATAAAATCATCGGGGGTAATGACTGTATTGTCAAGGGGGACATTCATATTGAACTTTTTGTTCATCCGATAGCGTCCCACTTTACCCAGGTCATATTTTTTCGGACTGAAAAAGAGTTTTTCCACAAATTTCTGGGCGGTTTCCAGATTCGGCGGATCTCCGTTCCTCAGGTTCCGGTATAGATAGAAAAGGGCGTCTTCCTGATTCGGCCCTCCTTCAGTCAGTCGTTCCGGATCCATTTTATCCTTTTCTCGGCGGATGGAATTGGCCAGAAGTTTCAGGTCAATTTCCTTATTGGGATCAACCACATCAATTTTTTTAACACCGGCTTCTTTCAGCATTTTAACATGTGAAGCTTCAAGAACGACACGGTCGTCTTCAGAGACTCCGGCCGCCAGGATAACTTCTCCTGTATCGGGATTCAAAATGCTTTGAACCAGGGTCATCCCAATAATTTTATTTGATACATTAACTTCTTTCAACACGTCGAACTGTTTCAGTATATCATAATCGGAATCAAAGCCAACAGCGCGGAGGAGTATGGACACAGGGAATTTTTTCCGCCTGTCAATGGTGACATAAATCGCATCGAAAATATCTGTTGTTATATCGACCCAGGAGCCTCTGAAAGGGATAATACGGGCATTATAGAGGATAGAACCATTGGGATGGCGTGCATCATTAAAGAAAACACCGGGAGAGCGTTGAAGCTGACTGACAATAACACGTTCAGCTCCGTTGATAATGAAAGTGCCCCGGTTAGTCATAAAGGGAATATTGCCCAGAAAAACTTCCTGTTCAATACTCTCGGAGTATACTCCGGGTTCAGCATCTTCTTCGGCGATTTTTAAAATTAATTTTGCCTTTAAGGGGGCAGCATAGGAGATACCCCTTTCCAGACATTCTTTTTCGGAATAGCGTGGTTTCCCTATTGAGTAGCTTACATAATCCAGTGCAAAGGTATTATGGGAATCCTCAATGGGAAAAATCGTTCTGAAGGCCTGTTCCAGGCCAATATTCTCCCGTTCTTCGGTTTTTTTATCCAACTGCAAAAATTCATTAAATGAATCGAGCTGAATGCTCAGCAGATCGGGGATATCCAAAACCCTTGAAATGCGGGAGAAAGATTTCCGCTGTATAAGTCCTGACAGATTTCTCAAAAGAAATCCTCCCTCATATTATTTCATAAAAAGAAATAAAGAGCCATCAGCATGTGAAGATGGCCCGTAAGTACTTCTTTTAATGGCTTTATAGCTGCCATCTTGACTGTTATTTCAGTTCTACAGTTGCACCAGCCTCTTCAAGCTGTTTCTTTACCTTTTCAGCTTCTTCTTTTGGCAATGCTTCTTTGATGGTGCTGGGAACACCTTCGACCAGTTCTTTGGCTTCTTTCAGGCCAAGAGATGTAATCTGGCGAACTTCTTTGATCACATTGATCTTTTTGTCGCCAAAGCTGGTCATTATCACATCAAATTCGGTTTTTTCCTCGGCCTCTTCAGCAGCGGCAGCAGCACCGGGTGCAGCAGCAACAGCAACAGGGGCAGCAGCAGTTACGCCGAATTTTTCCTCAATTTCTTTAATCAGTTCGGAAATTTCCAGCATATTGGCGTTTTCAAGGTATCCCAACACATCGGCACGTGTAACTTCGGCCATGACTTTCGTCCTCCTTATCTCACTCTATTGTTTTTTTTCTTTCAAAGCATTCAACGCACCAAGCAGGTTACGCATCGGTGCCTGCAGAACCCCGAGGACCTGTTGCATCGGATAGGAAATTCCGCTGAGGAATTTACCGAGCAGGATTTCCCGGCTTGGCAATTCTGCTATTTCATTGACTTTTTCCGCATTTAAGAATTTACCTTCAAATAAAATCGCTTTTACATCAGGCTTTCCCAGTTCCTTGACCTCTTTTTTAAAAGCGGTCAGGACCTTAGCAGGAACAACCGGATCATCTTTCCCGTAAACCAAGGCTGTGGAACCGATAAGAAAATCTTTTTTATCCACATCGTACCCGGCATTTTTCAGGGCGAGTTTAATCAGGGTGTTTTTAACAACCTGCATTTTAACGTTTTGTTCAAACATTTTTGAACGCAGATTGTTGACTTGTTCCACATTCAGGCCGAGATAGTCTGCAAAATAAACGGCTTTCGAGGCATTTATTTCTTCAGTGACTTTCTCGACGAGATTTACTTTTACAGGGGTAGGCATAGTTTCATCTCCTAAGCTAAGGCTGTCTGCTTTTCGATTTTAATTCCGGGTCCCTGTGTGGATGTAAGAGTAATCTTCCGCAGGTACTGGCCTTTCGCTCCCTGGGGCCGGAGTTTGACAAGTGTAGTAACCATTGCCTTCACATTTTCCACAAGCTTTGTTTCCTCAAAAGAAACCTTACCTACAGCCACGTGAATAATTCCATACCTGTCCACACGAAAACTGATTTTACCCGACTTACTATCCGCAACAGCCTGAGCAATGTCCTGAGTCACGGTCCCGGTCTTGGGGTTGGGCATGAGTCCGTGGGGACCCAGTACGCGGCCCAGTTTACCGATATGACGCATGACATCAGGGGTTGCAATCACTACGTCGAAATCGAGCCATCCGTTCTGGACTTTCTGAACATACTCTTCAAGTCCGACATAATCCGCACCGGCATCCAGGGCTTCTTTCACTTTTTCTCCCTGGGCAAAAACGAGTACACGGACCTTCTTTCCGGTTCCGTGAGGCAGAATCACCGTCCCACGGACCATTTGATCGGCGTATTTCGGTTCCACACCCAGGTTAATGCTCAGTTCGACGGATTCGTCAAATTTAGCAGAAGCGATTTTTTTCAGGAGCTGAACGCCCTCGTCCAGAGGGTACTCATGTTCCCTGTCTATTTGTTTTATCAGTTCAAGATATCGCCGACTATGTTTCATGATATCACTCTGCCTCCTTTATCCTTCAACCTGCAGGCCCATACTTCTGGCAGTTCCGGCGATCATTTCCATGGCCGCCTCCACCGTATGAGCATTCAGGTCCTGCATCTTCAATTCAGCGATCTCCTGAAGATCTTTCCGGGTAATTTTCCCGACTTTCACTTTGTTCGATTCGGGAGATCCCTTTTGGATCTTTGCTGCTTTTTTTAGCAATACTGCCGCAGGAGGGGTTTTGGTAATAAACGTAAAGGACCGGTCTCCATATACTGTAATGACAACCGGTATAATTAAGCCCATTTTATCAGAAGTTTTGGCATTATATGCTTTACAAAACTCCATGATATTCACCCCGTGCTGTCCCAAAGCCGGACCGACCGGTGGTGAGGGATTTGCTTGTCCTGCAGGGAGTTGCAATTTGATGACAGCTGCTATTTTCTTTGCCATGCGTTACAACCTATTTTTCTCGTTCAACTTGTAAATAGTCCAGTTCAACCGGCGTGGATCTGCCGAAGATACTGACCATAATTTTCAATTTTTTCTTTTCTTCATTGATTTCCTGGACCACCCCGGTAAAATCCATAAAGGGACCGTCCACAATCTTAACGGGATCGCCAACGGAAAAGGGTGTTGCGATCACTTCGCGTCCATCTTTCTTTTCCACTTCGCCCTGTATGCGTCGGACCTCATTTTCTGTCAGGGCCTGGGGACGCCCTTTGGGCCCGACAAAACTGATAACACCGGATACATTTTCTATAAAGTATTTCGTCTCTCTTGTGAGTTCCATCTTGATCATAATGTATCCGGGATAGAAAACTTTCACCCGGGAACGTTTTTTCCCTTCGCGCATTTCGACCACATTTTCCGTCGGAACCAGGACTTCCTCGATATATTCCCTGAGTTTTCGGGCTTCTGCCTCGTACAGGATACGATCAGCCACTTGTCTTTCTTTACCGGAAAATGCTTTTATTGTGTACCACTTCATATCTGTTACTTGTTTTTAATACATAAGCGCATTGACTGATTGAGAGAGGATAAAATCGACGACAAAAAGGAACACAACAAGAATAATGGAAAAAACAATAACCACCTTGGTGGAACCCTTAAGCTCTTCAAAAGTCGGCCATGTTACCTTCTTCATCTCAAATTGGACACTTGCCAGGAAATCACGTATTTTTTTGATCATCTTTTATTTCCTCTCTTCTTCGCAGGTCCGGAGGGATTCGAACCCCCAACTTGCGGTTTTGGAGACCGCTGCTCTGCCAGTTGAACTACGGACCTGTCCGATCAAATTACCGGGTTTCTTTATGCACCGTATGCGTCTGACACCAGGGACAGTACTTTTTGTATTCTACACGTTGAGGATGTTTTCGTTTGTTCTTCGTCATTGTGTAGTTTCTACGTTTGCATTCGCTGCATGCCAGGATAATTTTATCACGCATGGTCGGTCCTCAAAGGGTTATTTATTCAATAATGTCCGTCACAACGCCGGCACCCACGGTCCGTCCGCCTTCACGGATGGCAAACCGAAGTTCTTTTTCCATGGCGATGGGGACGATCAGTTCCACCGTAAAGGTGATCTTGTCACCCG
>JAGGVO010000001.1 GCA_021157965.1 Candidatus Neomarinimicrobiota bacterium | reverse complement strand
GTTCACGCACTTTTCTTTGTTCCCTCCGGACTGAAGTTCGGGGTTGGCTTTGTTCCCTCCGGACTGAAGTTCGGGGTTGGCTTTGTTCCCTCCGGACTGAAGTCCGGGGTTGGTTTTGTTCCCTCCGGACTGAAGTTCGGGGTTGGCTTTGTTTCCCCGGACTGAAGTCCGGGGTTGGCTTTGTTTCCCCGGACTGAAGTTCGGGGTTGGCTTTGTTCCCCCGGACTGAAGTCCGGGGTTGGCTTTGTTCCCCCGGACTGAAGTCCGGGGTTGGCTTTGTTTCCCCGGACTGAAGTTCGGGGTTGGCTTTCTTTGTTTCCCCGGACTGAAGTCCGGGGTTGGCTTTGTTCCCCCCGGACTGAAGTCCGGGGTTGGCTGCCGACTGCCGACTGCCGACTTAATTCCCCTCATCTCCTTGTACCTTTATGTCTTCCGGTGCTTCTGTGTTCTCTGCGGGAGAATTTGGACTAAATCCCTTCACTAAGGTGTCCGTGTCGATGCCAGATTCGCGGATGATGTCCATGAGTTCCTGGTTATCGAGCATTTCACGGGCCAGGAGGGCGTCGGCGACTTTGTGAAGAAGGTCCAGGTGATCAGTGAGAATTTTTTTGGCGCTTTCGTGGGCGAAAGTGACGATTTCTGAGATTTCGGTGTCAATTTCCCGGGCGGTTTTTTCGCTGTAGTCGGCGGTGCGGCCGAATTCACGGCCCAGGAAGATTTCTTCGTTCTGTTTGCCGAAGGTGAGGGGACCCAGTTTGGAGCTCATGCCCCATTCACAAACCATTTTGCGGGCGAGTCCGGTAGCTCGTTCCAAATCGTTTCCGGCGCCGGTGGTGATATCCTCAAAGACAATCTCCTCGGCGGAGCGACCGCCCAACAGGACCTGCAACTGGGAAAGGACATAATTCCGGGAGTAGTTGTGCCTGTCGTCCACGGGCATGATGTGGGTCACGCCCAGTGCCCGTCCCCGGGGGATGATGGAGACTTTGTGAACGGGATCGGCTTCCGGTAGAAAGAGAGCCACCAGGGCGTGTCCCGTTTCATGGTAAGCCGTAATTTTTTTATCCTTGTCGCTGATAATCATGGAGCGTCGTTCGGCACCCATAAGGACCTTATCCTTAGCATCCTCAAAATCCCGCATTTCCACGGAGTTCTTATCCTTCCGTGCTGCCAGGAGGGCGGCTTCATTCACCATGTTGGCCAGATCGGCTCCCACCATGCCGGGGGTGCTTTTGGCCAGGATTTTCAGGTTTACATCTTTGGCCAGGGGAATCCGTTTGGTATGGACCTTGAGGATTCCCTCCCGTCCGTTCACATCGGGGATATCCACCACAATCTGGCGGTCGAAACGGCCGGGACGGAGAAGGGCTTTATCCAGAATATCGGGGCGGTTGGTAGCCGCCAGTACGATGACACTGGAATCGGAATCGAAGCCATCCATCTGGACCAGAAGCTGATTGAGGGTTTGTTCCCGTTCATCGTGCCCGCCGCCGAGGCCGGCCCCGCGCTGACGTCCCACGGCATCAATTTCATCAATAAAAACAATGCAGGGAGAGGTTTTCTGGGCCTGTTCAAAGAGCCCGCGGACCCGGCTGGCGCCGACACCTACAAACATCTCCACAAAATCGGCGCCGGAGATGGAGTAAAAAGGAACTTTTGCTTCGCCGGCGGCGGCTTTGGCCAGGAGGGTTTTACCGGTGCCGGGAGGGCCCAGGAGAAGAGCGCCCCGTGGAATTTTTCCGCCCAGGCGCTGAAAACGGTCGGGATCTCTTAAAAATTCGATGATCTCCTGAAGTTCGTACTTGGCTTCCTCACAGCCTGCCACATCGTTGAAGGTGACCTGGGTTTTTTCGGGGTTGAACATCTTGGCCGGACTCTTTCCGAAGCTGAAAATGCCCTTTTGTCCGTTTCCGTTCCCCTGAAGGCGGCGCATCCAGAAAATCCACAGGCCAATGATGAGAATCCAGGGGATAATACCGATGAGGACCTCGGTCCAGTTGGTGTTTTGTTCTTTAAAGGTGTAGTTCAGCCTGTATGTATCCCATTTTTCCAGCATGGGACTGTCCACAAAGGGGATGATGAGGGTAAAACGGGTGAATTCAAACCGGGTGCCGTTCACCGTGACGGTCTGGGGGGATTTCAGCACACCGTGGAATTTATTACCGATGATTTCTCCTTCCAGGACCTGCCCCGATTCCAGGTATTCATTGAACTGGGTATAGGTGATTTCACGTTCACCGATGGTATTGCTGGCAAACATATTGGCCAGGAAAATCACCGCCACGATGATAAAAATCCAGATGAGAGGTGTTTTGGGGGCTTTTTTCCAGTCGAAGCCCGTTTCGCCGCCGGGTTTCTGACCCGGACTACTGCCACCACGGGGCGGACGAGCACCCTGGGGCGGCCGTTTTCCCGGGGGGACAGGTTTACGTGGACCGGCGGGTCTTTTCGGGGTTGATTGTTTCTTTTTTTGAGTTTTATCGGGTGTTTCTTTCATAGTCATTCCTGTTTGTTGTCGGATGTAAAGGCATAAATATTCCGGAGGGTCCGGTATTTCTGGTCCAGATCCAGTCCGTACCCCACCACAAAGCGATTGGGTATTACGAATCCAATATATTCCGGTTCCTTTTTCAACTGGCTCACTTCTTTTTTATAAAGAAAAGTTACCACGCGGAGAGAGTGGGGTGCGTTGGAGAGCATGCGGTTCCGGAGAAAATTGATGGAGAGTCCCGTATCCACGATATCCTCCACAATCAACACATCCCGGTCCGTAATCTGGGCGCTGATATCCTTCACCAGGCGGACCGTCCCCGTGGAAGAGGTATGGTGATACGAAGAAATCTTGATAAAATCCATTTCCACCTCGATAGACATAGCCCGCATGAGATCGGCCATAAAAAAGAGACTGCCGTTCAGCACGCCAATGAGAATCGGCGGTTGTTTTGCGTTTTTAAAATCATGGGATATCTGGTCCGCCAGCTCTTTCACGCGGGACTGGATCTCGGCTTCGCTGAAAAGGCTTTCCAGTATTTGCCCTTGAAAAGGTCCTTCGTGATCAATGATCAGCTTTTTTTTCGATGAGGTCATAGGTCTCCTTTTGCAGGGTGCAGGTAAGTTTTACGCAGGATGCTGCCCCGGAAGGCACCGGATAGTGCACGCTCCGGCGGACACCCGGGATCCAGAGAATTTTTTCGCCGTCCGTCACCACGGGATAGTGGGGCCGGATGAGGGCCGGGATACGGGCATCCTTGAGCAAATCGCTCACGAGATGCTTCCCTTTCCCCATGGGATCCAGGCGGTCTCCCGCTTTCCATCTTTGAATATACACTTTTATATGAATTAAATCATCTGCAAAATAAGCTTCGAAGGGATTTGTTTCCCAGATTTCGGGGACAGGCGAGCTTTTCCAGTCCAGCGTGATCCAGGAGGTCCAGTCCACAGCTGTTTCCGGCTTCCATTCCGTGGGTTTTCCCTCATCCACACCGGTGGTCAGAAGGGCGCGACTTGATTCCATGACAACCCGGCGTTGATCATCCAACTGAAAGACCCGTCCTTTTTCGGCATTCTGCAAAAAATCGGCCAGTTGATCTAAGGTTTGGCGACTCACGTGGGCGGTCTCATCCTCCCGGGAAAAAAACTCTTTGAGTAAAACCCGTTGGCGGTCCGCCCCGAGCTTTCGCCAATGTGCCAGATTGAGGCACCATCCCCCCGGATGGGGAGAAAAAAGGCGGTCCAGATCCTCACGGAGGTAGGATTTCAACACGCGATAAGCCAGTTCAGCAGACCCGGCCAGTTTCACCAGGTGGTTTGAGACGTCGGGGAAGCCGGTTTTTTTCAGATAGGGGAGGATGGTATATCGGATGCGGTTACGGGTAAAGGATACATCCCGGTTGGATTCATCTTCGGCGTAAAGGAGTCCGCGGGTAAGGCAGTAGGAATCAATCTCCTGGCGGGAAACGCTCAAAAGAGGCCGGCGGATAGCTCCCCGGGCGGGGTGAATCCCCCTGAGACCGTGAAAACCCGAACCTTTCAGCAGGCGGTAGAGGATGGTTTCGGCCTGATCATCCATGTGGTGGCCGGTGAGGATAGCGGAGCATCCCTCCTCCTCTGCCCAGGATTCGAGCAGGTCGTAACGCATCTGCCGGGCGGTTTGTTCCAGGTTGCCGGAGCGGGGAATAGTCAGTTTGCCTTCCCGGAGGGGAATCTCAAGATTGTGAGCGATTTGCCGGCAAAGGGCGGATTCCCGGGAATCGGCGCCGGGACGGAGACCGTGATTTACATGGCCTGCTACCAGGCGCCAGTCCCAGGCCGGGGCCAGTTCGTGAAGAAGATACAAAAGAGCCACGCTGTCCCGTCCGCCCGAAAGGGCTACAAGGAGCCTCTCTCCCCGGGTGAGGAGATTTTCTTCCGTGATGTGCCGGTGCACTTTATGTGCCAGGACTGACCATTCTGTCATAATCAAAGATAAGAAACCCCGGGGGTGAAAACCGCTTTTTTTCAGAGTCCGGCGGTAAAGGGATTGTGTTGTTTTTCATGGTTTACAGTGGTTTCAGGCCCGTGTCCCGGCCGGAGAATGGTCTCGCCGGGGAGGGTGAAAATCTGGGTTCGGATGGACTCCATCAGGGCCTCGTGATTTCCGCCGGGGAAGTCGGTTCGTCCCACGGAGCGGTAAAAAATGGTATCGCCGGTGAATACGCCTTCGGGGGTGAGAATCACGATTCCGCCGGGAGTGTGTCCGGGGGTATGGCGGTATTCAAGGGTAAAATGTCCAGCCTTTAAAAGTTTTTTTCCGTCCAGCCAGGTAACAGGCTTCGGTTCGCCGTGGTAGGGCATGTAAAATTGTTCACACATGGTTTTCAGGTATTTCAGCACCTCCCGTTCCTTTTCATGAAGAAAACAGGGAATGGAAAACTCTTTCATCATAAGAGGTGCGGAAATGATGTGATCCGGGTGGGCGTGAGTACACACAACACCCACGGGATTCAGCCCTTTCTCCCGGATAAAATCCAAAATTTTTTGTCCACGGTCTCCGGGATCGATGATGAGGGTCTCCCCCGCTTCGGTGAGAAAATAGGTGTTGGACTGAAAAATGCCCAGGGTGAGAGAATCAATTTGTATCATGGCTTACAAATATGGCGCGATGAAGGTCTCGCGTTTTTTTAAAGTTTCTTTAAAATCCATCCAGCGACGGATATCCAGGCCGAATTCCCCGAGGGAGGACTGAACACCGGGACGGGTACCGTGAAAATCGGATCCGCCGGTGGGAATCTGTCCGTTGGCTGCGGCAATTTCCAGAAGCTGTTCAGACATCTCCCCGTTGTGGTCGGGATGCCAGACCTCGATACCGTCTAAGTCGGGATGATTGAGAAGAGGTGTGGGGCCGTCGGGACTGCTTTTGCCGGGGTGAGCCAGGACGGCGATACCTTTGGCGGCGTGAATCAGCTCCAGACCTTCATCAAAACTCATCCTGGCCTTGGGCACGTAGGCCGGTTTATCGTAATCCAGGTAGGTATTGAAAGCCTCGCTGACGGACTTCACCCAGCCCCGCGCCACCAGGACCCGGGCGATGTGGGGACGTCCGGCGGCTGTAGCGGCGCCGAGTTCCTTTTCCACCTCTTCCCGGCGGATGGGGAGTCCAAGATGCTGCAATTTTGCCACCATTTTGCCCATGCGTTCGTGGCGGATTTTCCGGTAGTAGCCCAGCCTTTCGTTGAGGCGGGGATTCCCGGGATCGAAGCCGTATCCCAGGAGGTGAAAATCGGTCCCCTCGTGAAGGACGGAAAGTTCCATGCCGGGGACAGCAATCCCCCGGAATTTTTTTTGGAAGGGGGCAAAACCGTTTACCGTATCGTGATCGGTGAGGGAGGCGGCCATCACGCCCTTGCGGATGAGTTTTTGTGCTACGGCAACCGGTGAAAACTGCCCGTCCGACGCCGTGGAATGAAGGTGAAGATCGGCATAAAAAGCCGTAGAGGATGTTTTAAAACGAATCATACTGTCCTTATTTGATGAGTTCTTTCAGAGTATCGGCAATATCCGTGGCGGAGAGCCCTGCATGTTTCAGCAATTCGGTCCGCTTGCCGTGGGGAATATAGGCATCGGGGAGGGACATATTCACCACCCGGGTTTTTCCGCTGTGGTTGCAGAATGCCCGAATCTGCTGTCCCAACCCGCCGGCAGAGACATTTTCCTCTACCGTGAGGAGAATCTTATGGGATTCGGCCAGCTCTTTGAGCATGGCTGTATCCATGGGTTTGACAAAGCGGGCATTCACAAAAGTTACGTCGGGAATCACACCGGCCAGCATCCGGAGGGCCAGTTCGGACTCGTAGACCATGGAGCCGGTGGCAATAAGGGCCAGTTTTTTCCCTTTCTGAAGAATTTCCCAGGTGCCGGGTTCGATGAGTTCGGGTTCAATGTCCGGATCAAAGCGGACCGCCTCATCCCGGGGATAGCGAATCACATAGGGCCGGTCCGTCACGGTCAAAGCGGAGTGCATCAGGTTCCGGAGTTCATTACCGTCTTTGGGAGCGGCGACAAACACACCGGGCAGCATGGAAATGTAGGAGAGATCAAAAACCCCGTGGTGTGTGGGACCGTCGGCGCCCACGAGTCCCGCCCGGTCCAGGCAGAAAATCACCGGGAGTTTCTGGAGGGATACATCGTGCATCACCTGATCCAGCGCCCGCTGCAGAAAGGTTGAATAAATGGCCACAATAGGTCGTAGACCGTTGGCTGCCAGTCCGGCGGCAAAGGTGACGGCATGTGCTTCGGCAATACCTACATCAAAAAAACGGTCCGGGAATTTCTTATAAAATTCAACAAGTCCTGTTCCTTCCCGCATGGCGGCGGTAATTGCCACCACCCGTTTTTCCTTTTCCGCCAGCTCCACGGCGGTGTGGCCAAACACTTGGGTATAAGAGGGCGACTTGGGTTTGGGTCCAACCTTACCTCCCTGAATGCCGTGAAAGGTGGTGGGATCGTCTTCCGCTTCCGTAAGTCCCTTTCCCTTTTTGGTAATCACGTGAACCAGGAGGGGAGTTTTAATATCCTTCAGGCGGCGGAAAGTGGCAACCAGGGCCTGAAGGTCGTGGCCGTCTATGGGACCTATATAGCGCACCCCAAGTTCATCAAAGAGCATGCCGGGGACCAGAAGGGATTTCAGGCTCTCCTCCAGCTTTTGGAGTCCGCTCCGGAGCATAAATTTGCCCATGGAGAATTTACTTGTAAGATTCCAGATTTTATCCCGGATGCGGTTATAGATGGGATCGGTAACAATTTTGTTCAGATATTTGGACATGGCTCCCACGTTGGGGGAGATGGACATGGCATTGTCGTTGAGGATGGTGATCATCTGTTTTTTCATGTTCCCCAGATTATTCAATCCCTCGTAAGCCAGTCCGCCGGTAAGGGAACCATCCCCGATCACCGCCAGGATGCGTCCCGGTTGTTCCAAAAGCTCATTGGCCACGGAAAAGCCGAGGGCGGCGGAGATAGACGTAGAGGCGTGTCCGGCGCCGTATACGTCGTATTCACTTTCCTCCCGTTTCAGAAAACCGCTGATGCCGCCATACTGGCGGAGGGTATGGAGCTTATCCCGCCGGCCGGTGAGGACCTTATAGGCATAGGCCTGGTGACCCACATCCCAGATAATTTTATCCCCGGGCAGGTCAAACACATAAAGGAGGGCGATGGTCAGTTCCACCACACCGAGGGAAGGGGCCAGATGGCCGCCGGTTTTTCTCACATTCTCAATAATAAAACCCCGGACCTCACCGGCCAGGATTTTGAGTTCGTTCACATTGAGCTTTTTCAGGTCTGCCGGGGAATTGACCCCGTTTAGATATTGATATTCCATATCACTTCCCGGATTGGGTTACACAGTGCCGGATAAAATAGTCATGAATCCGAACATCATTTGTGAGCTCGGGATGAAAGGCAGCGCCCAAAAGGTGTTTTTGCCGGATCATCACCGCTTCGCCCCGGAATGTGGCCACAATTTCGGCCTCTTTTCCAACTTTGAGAATCTTCGGTGCCCGGATAAAGACGGCATGAAAAGGATGTTTATCAAAGGAAAGGGTTACATTTTCCGTAAAGGATTCAATCTGGGATCCGTAGGCATTCCGTTCAATCGCCGCATCCAGGAGTCCCAGTTGCCGCACTCTTGGATCGGAGCAGCCTTTTCCCAGGAGGATGAGCCCGGCGCAGGTACCGAAGACCGCCTTTTTTTGGGCGAAGGCGTTGAGATCCTCCCAGGACAGGCGGAATCCCAGTTGGCGGGTCATCACGGTGGATTCCCCGCCGGGGATAATGAGTCCGTCCAGATAATTCAGGTCCGCGGCATATTTGACAATCACCGGCTGAGTCTTAAGGGATTCGAGGGCTTCCGCATGTTTCCGAAAGGCGCCCTGAATGGCCAGCACTCCGATTCTGATCAACTACCACCCCCGTTTGGCCAGTTGTTCATCATCGGACAGATCTTTGGCCGGCTGGCCGACCATAGCGTCCTTGAGTCCTTTCGAGACTTCCAGAAGCACCGCCGGATCGTTGTAATAGGTCACGGCTTTCACAATGGCCTCTGCCCGGGCGGAAGGATCGTCGGATTTAAAAATCCCGGATCCCACGAAGACCGCTTCGGCGCCCAGCTGCATCATGAGGGAGGCATCGGCAGGGGTTGCCACGCCGCCGGCAGCAAAATTGGGGACAGGCAGGCGGCCTTTCTGAGCCACAATTTCCACCACGGAAAAGGGGGCTCCCAGGCGCTTGGCTTCGGCCATCAATTCTTCTTTGTCCATCATCTGCAGGCGCCGGATTCCCCGGTTTACTTCCCGCATGTGGCGGACCGCTTCCACGATATCGCCGGTACCGGCTTCGCCTTTTGTCCGCATCATGGCGGCTCCTTCGCCGATTCGCCGGAGGGCTTCTCCAAGATCCCGGCAACCACAGACAAAGGGCGCTTTAAAATCGTGTTTCCAAATATGGTTTTCTTCATCGGCGGGAGTCAGTACCTCCGATTCATCAATAAAATCAATCCCCAGTTCTTCCAGAATCTGGGCTTCGGCAAAGTGACCAATCCGGCATTTTGCCATGACGGGAATCGAGACCGCCTCTTTGATCCTGAGGATCATCTCGGGATTGCTCATCCGGGCAATGCCGCCATAGGTCCGGATATCGGCGGGTATCCGTTCCAGAGCCATTACGGCCGCCGCGCCGGCATCTTCTGCAATTTTCGCCTGGTCCACATTGGTCACGTCCATAATGACGCCACCTTTCAGCATCTCCGCCAAGCCCACTTTCACTTCATAGGAACTCTTTTCCATGTCAGTCCTTCTTTCCACTCATATCGTTTGAATTGTATGAATCACATCCCGGATTACTGCATCGGGGGTACTGGCCCCGGCGGTAATCCCTATTGATTGTACGGATTTCAAAGCCTCAATATCAAGCTCATCCGCAGAGGCAATGCGGATAACATTGGAGTTCAAACGCCGGGCCACCTCTACCAGGCGCTTTGTATTGGCGGAAGTGTCGCTCCCGATCACAATCACCAGCTCATTCTCCCGGGCCACCCGTTCGGCTTCCCGCTGATTCAGGCGGCTGGGAGCACAGATGGTATTTACGACCCGCAGATCCAGGACCTTCGGGAGGAGTTCGGCCACGACAGCCTGAAGATTCGCCTGGGTCTGGGTGCTCTGGGAGACCACTCCGGCCTTTTTCATGGTGGGAAGTTTCCGGGCCTCTTCAGGTGTGGCAATCACCACCGCTTCATGAACCTGTCCGGCAATACCCACCACCTCATCATGACCCTGATCGCCTACAATCAGGCAACGGCGTCCCTCCTTTTCCAGTTCCCGAATCACCTTATGGATCTCCCGGACCAGGGGACAGGTGGCATCGAGGACCGTGAGTCCCCGGCCGTAGAGTTCATCTTCCACCGCAGGTGTGGTGCCATGGGCCCGGAGGAGGATGGGAACCTCTTCGGGAATTTCATCGGGGGAGCTGACCACATTCACGCCTTTCCCGGCCAGTTCTTTGATTACAGTCTCATTGTGGACAATATCGCCCAGCATGGTGACCCGGCCGTGTTTTTTTGCGGCTTCTTCGGCCATTTGGACTGCCCTGCGGACTCCGGCGCAGAATCCACAGCCTTTGGCAAGATCGATTGTAATCCGTGATTTACTCATGGAGTTGCCTCGATAACCCGTTTGACTTCTTTCAGAATGACAGGGATGGCTTCATCCAGTCCCTTTTTCAGGTTTGCCCCGGCGGCAAAGGGATGTCCGCCGCCGCCGAAATGCTGAGCCACCTTATGAATCATCACCCTGCTTTTTGAACGGAGGTTCACCCGGCAGGTTCCGTCCTCCATCTCCTTGAACATCATACTCACTTCCACCCCGGCAATGGAGCGCATAAAATCGCTGAAACCCTCCAGATCGTCATATTTGGTGCCGTACTTTTCCATCATCTCCCGGGTAATCACAAACCAAACCAGCCGTCCCTCCGACTCAAAACGGAGATTCTGAAGAACGTGTCCCAGGAGTTGCATACGGGCCAGGGAGAAATGTTCATAAATACGGCAATACATCTTATAAGGATCGATACCGTAGGGAATCAGGTCTCCGGCCATGTGGTGATCTTCGGCCCGGGTATTGGAAAAGCGGAAATTGCCTGTATCGGTCATAACGGCAGCATAGAGGGCGGTGGCCATGGGGGCATTCAGGTGAGAGGGATAAAAGGCTTTCAGGTACTCATAAATCATATAGCCGGTAGATGAAGCCTTGGTATCTTCGATATACAAAAGGTACTTATCGTGGGAGGCCTGGGGATGGTGATCGATGGAAATCACATTTTTGGATACACTCCGGGCTGCCTGTCCCACATAGCCGGCCCGGTCGAAATCGCCGATATCGAGAAAAATCAACAGATCCGCAGCCTGAATTTCCCCTTCGTGGACCCTTTTCACAAAGGTTTTGATTTCATTGGATTCATCCAGGAAACGGATGGAATCGGGCATCGGCGAGGGATTGAGGATTGACACCTTTTTCCCCAACTGCCGCAGGTGATTGGCCATGGCCAGTTCGGAACCGATGGCATCGCCGTCGGGATTCAGGTGGGTTGTGAGCACCACCGATTGGACATACCCAAGCCGTTGAACAAATTCACGCCATTGACTTACTTTATTCATGCATCCTTTCTTTGAATACAAGTGTTTAATTTAAAATTTTTTTTCTTTTGGAGGAAGGTAAAAAAGTGACGCGTGACGGGTGGGAGTGACGCGTGACGCGTGACGAGTGACGAGTGGAGTGACGCGTGACGAGTGACGAGTAACAAGTGGGTTTTGTGGGATAATTATTGTTTAGTGTGATGTTTTTTAGTATATTTTAGTTAAGTGTATAACATGAGAGGTTGTTTTGAAATCGCATAAAGATTTGGATGTCTGGAAACGAAGCATTGTATTAGTTACAGAGATATACAGGATAACAAAGAGTTTTCCGGATGATGAAAAATATGGCATGATGAATCAAATGCGACGATCTGCTGTTTCTATTCCTTCCAATATCGCAGAAGGCTCGGCACGACATACGAAAAGAGAGAACATCCAATTTTTATATGTCGCCCTGGGCAGTTTATCGGAATTGGAAACACAACTGACGATCTCGAACAATCTTGAATACATAACCAATGATTCATTATACACATTTCAAAAAGAAATCCTCGAAATCAAGAACATGACTATCGGTCTTATCCGCTATCTCTCCCGCCAAAAATAGCCCTTTGGTCTTTCTATAATTTTGTGAACACGCAGTTAAGCTTTAAATTGCAGAGAAGAAAAAGAAAGGAAGACCAATGTTAAAAGAACGAAGGACGTATCCGCCGGAATTCAAACGGGAAGCGGTGGAATTAATGAAGAACAGTGAAAAGTTGGTAAAGGAAATCGCAAAAGATTTAGGCATCAGACCAGAGCTTCTTCATCGTTGGAAACGGGAACAATTATCGGCCGGGGAACACTCCTTTCCAGGCCAGGGAAATCTTGGAGATCCGGAGGAGGCATCACGTCGTGCCCTGGAGAAGCGTTTACGGGATGCCGAAGAGGAGCGCGACATCTTAAAAAAAGCCTTGGCCATTTTCTCGAAACAAACACGATGAAATGCTGGTTTATCCATCGGCATCGCTCCGAACATCGAGTTAAGAAAATGTGCCAGGTATTAAATGTGAGCCGGAGCAGATATTATCAATGGCTGAAATCACCAGAAAGCAACAGAGCCCGTGAAAATGCCATGATCACAGCGAAAATCAAAGCGATTCATGCGAATCCAAAGAAAAGGAACTATGGAAGTCCTCGTATGGCTGAAGAACTTCGTGATGCCGGTATTTTGTGCAGTAAAGTCCGGGTAGCCCGCTTAATGAAGATTGCCGGTATACGTGCGAAACGGCATAAAAAGTTCAAAGTCACCACCAATTCAAAACACAGCTATCCGATCTCTCCCAATCTTCTGGAACAGAACTTCCATGTTGAAAAGCCTCACAAAGTATTGGTTTCTGATATCACTCACATCAGGACACGGGAAGGCTGGCTGTATCTGACCGTTATCATTGATCTGTATCATCGGGCTGTGGTGGGATGGTCCATGAGTGATCGTTTAAAGGCGTCGCAGACCACAGAAGCAGCGCTGAGTCACGCCTATGCACGATATGGGATACCCCGGGGATTGATCTTTCATTCAGACCGGGGAATCCAGTATGCCGCTAAAAACTTTAGAAAACTGTTAAAAAAATATAAGTGTATTCAAAGTATGAGCGGCAAAGGAAACTGTTATGACAATGCCGTGGCTGAAAGCTTCTTTAAAACACTGAAAGCAGAATTAGTCTATCAATGCTCTTTTAAAACCCGAAAAGAAGCCCGTTCTGCCATCTTTGATTATATCGAGACCTTTTATAACACTCTCAGAAAACATTCAACCGTGGGCTATAAAACGCCTTTACAGTATCTAACAAAATACTATGAAAAGAAAAAATCAAACCATGTTGCTTGAAGCGTATCTATCTGTCCACTTTTTTGTAGGAAGTCCACTTTCTCCCACCCCCCTTGTTACTCGTCACGCGTTACTCGTCACTCCCCCTTGTCACGCGTCACGTATAAATTCATCATTTAATCCCAATTTTTTCCACGGCAGAAAGGAAAAAGTCTTTAGACCAGATATCAATTTGTTCGGGGTTTTTAATAAAAGGGATCACGTCTTTACGGGTGGCATTCAGATTCAGGGTTTTGATTTTTTGTCTCAGGAGGTATAAAAATTTTTCCCGGGTGAGGGGTTCATTTTCATGGAGGTGGCCGGTTTGTCTCATCCGTGATTCCAGGTATTGTAGATCAAGGGGAATATTTTGGCTTACAAACCAGATAAAATCGTACCAATCCCGGCCTTTAACCCTGTTTTTCCATTCCCGAAAAAGCATGGCATGCATTTTACCGGCGAACAGACAGGGCAAAGAGTAGGACCGAATAGCAAAGGGAACAGGCAAATAGTGATATTTCATGTCGGTTGAAAATCCGGGAGGCGGATCTTTATCAAGTTCCAGTTTAATCTTGATGAGTGATCGTCCATGGATATGACGGAGCAGAGTTTCTTCAGGTTCAACAATCAGAAGTTGTTGACGGGTATTTCCTTTTAAAAAAGCGGATGCAATTTGTTCATTCATACTTTTTTCATGGGATTCAAACCGCATGGAGAAGCCAAAGGCATTTAATTCTTTTTCAACGGCACGGCCATAGGGAGTCCAGTCCCAATCCATTTGAGGTGAGAGTGTTGAGAAATCCAAATCTTCAGAAAATCTGTCCAGACCATAGAGAATCCGCAGGGCGGTCCCTCCGTAGAAGGCTGCATGTTCAAAAAAACGGGCTCTCCAGAGTCCAAGAAGGATCAACGATTGCATCAATTCCCGCAGTCTCCACAGGAGTTCACCGGGAGAATCCGATTTATCGGTTGACAGAAAATTTTTTAGTAATTCACGCATTGGACACATCCTTTATGGATTTAGGACATAAATCGTTTTAAGAAAATCCCCAGCCATGTAATTTTTCGTGCGTGGTAGCATCTTTCGATCTCCCGGAATATTTTTTCATCATAAAAATCTTTCAGGATTGACGTATCGAGTCTGAGATCATCGAAGAGATAGGTTTCACAGGAGGCCGGTGAAATGGGTTGAAACCGTTTATCGGTCCACACTTTATCTGCCAGAGCCTTCAGGGGAGTAGTCATGATGGTTGATATGTGGCGGTCTTGAATCCGGGTCAATCCGTGGGCGAACCTTTCGGGAGAAAGGTGTTCATAGCTAAAGTGTCCAAGGGGGGTGGAAAAGGATCGTGACCTGCCGGTCGTCACGGAGGTCACACTTCTTACCCCTTCCGGAATCAGATTATAGTAAGAGAGGGCATACTCCAGACTCACGGCTGAGGGGCCGTAGATCAAGTTCGCCAGTGTCTCTTTCGGAATGCTATGTCTCTGCCACATCTTACCAAAAACATACAACCCTTTCCGGATGCGGATAATATCCCTGTTTTTCAGAAGTCGTGTTACGGCATCCCGGGGTTTTTTATATTCGGATAACACATGCATCACCTGCGTATAATCAAATATGTCTTCAGAAATTTGGTTACGCAGTTGCTTAATAGCTCTCATATTTTTCATCCTATGTCCATTATTTCTGGACTTTGCATGTAATTATAGTGATTATTCGGGATAGTCGAAAGTCAAAAATCAAGTGTCGATTGATTGGGTTGATTGGATAGATTGATTTGATTGAAACGTCAGGAGCGCAGCGACGCCAACTTCCAACTTCCAGCTTC